>NZ_JAMOKT010000033.1:0-79205 GCF_023656795.1 Parabacteroides caeci | reverse complement strand
GTCTCCTTGTTCCACCTATAGATATAATAGTTGTCGCCAACGTAGGTCGGATGATCGGCTGTCTCCTGAGCGGCAGCCGCCGCCAAGTCCGCTAATCCGGCAGAGGATTCGGCTTTATCTATAGCCTCCCGGCTTTCCTGAGCACGGAGCCTTTCGGCTTCAACGCGAGCAGCTTCGGCATCCTCACGAGCTCGCTCTGCTGCATCGCGTTTACCTTCTTCCGTCTTTCGGTTCGCCTCAGAAGATACACGCAGTTTTTCAGCTTCATCTCGTCCTGTTTCGGCAGAGATACGTAATTTTTCAGCATCCCCACGACCAACTTCCGACGTTACACGATTCTGTTCAGCAATATCACGTTTTCCTTCCTCCGTAACACGGGTCTGTTCAGACTGATTACGTAAAGCTTCGGCAGCATCGCGCTGACCTTCTTCAGTAACGCGTTTTTTCTCAGCCAAAACACGGGCGTCTTCGGCATCCTCACGAGCCTGTTCTTGTGTATTCCGAGTTCCTTCTTCCCTGATGCGGGCCTGCTCTGCGCTGTCTCGGATTCCTTCAGCGGACACACGCTTACCCTCTTCAGCTATACGATTCGATTCACTCTGTTCACGCAGTTCCTCGGCTGAGCCCCGGGCTGCTTCGTCGGTTTTCCGTATTCCTTCCTCGGCTTTTCGTTTCTTTTCGGCATCTACACGATCTGCCTCCTGCTCTTTGGCCGTAGTTTCAAAGGTTGTCAAGTCAGCTATTTTCTGATTTGCTTCCTGCTCGATTTGTTCCATCTTTGCATTTGCTTCATCTTTAGCCTTATTTGTGTTGGCAATAGCTTCATTAGCCTTTTCTGTCGCATCAACCGTTTTTTCGTAGGCTTCCTGAACGTAGCTTAAATCAAGTTTTACACTTGTTTTCTTCCCATCGACTATTTTGTAACCGATTGTACTAAAGCCGGTCAGTGAGGTAGCCGGTGTCAGTTCTGATATTTTGATAGGTTCTTTTGCCATAATTATTTCATATCAATTAAATGTTCACCATCTTCAGTCATAATAAATCTTCCATCTTCACTGGCCAGCAGATATTCCATTTCTTGAATCCTGAATACCGTAAATACCAATGTCAGATTAAATTCCATAATCACCGGTCCACGAAGGCTGAGTATTTTGAAACCCGAACTTTTTTTATAATAGCAAGGGTAGGTCTCCCGTAATGAATCCACATACAACAACCGTTCGTCAGGTTGTATTAGAACTCCAAAAAACGCATCGTAACATTGCCAGAACCTTTCTATTGAAGCAGCCTTGAAATAGCATTTAAATGTTGATTCCTTACTTGAAAAAACAAGATGGTCCACATCATATTGTTGCCCGTTTTGTGTTATTACTTTTCGGGTAAGGTTCTTTTTTACTGCCGGAGCTTTCAACAGTTCATCTTTCGCTCTGTCTACCACTACGCCATAATCCGAAAAAGGAATGCCATCCAACTCATAACCGCAGTTATGAATAATCACCCCCGGATCAGGCAAGGGAATATAGGTAGAACAAGCGGGAGTATCTTCGATAAATTTCAGTGAGAAACCACAAGCATTAGGATATACCTTATTGGTCGGGTAGGTTGACAAACGCAAGCGCCATTCCCTGTTTAATATAGGAACACGAAGAGTATGGTACCCCGGCTGACTTAGAAAAGCAACGAAATCGACCACATTCATAGCTCGGTTGCTTGCCAAGAATGAAATGGTTATATCTTTGGGTTGTATTTTCGGTTTCGACAAATCGACCTCGATGCCATCTTCTTCCGGCCAATCGTTTGTATCTGGATCAACCAGTGCCGGGAATGTCAATAGGTCCTTATATCCGCCTTTGGTCACCCATACCCCGAAACGGTTACAGATACTGATCCCGTCTATGTAACAGTTGTCGATCATGCCGCTTTCCTTAAAATTAATCCCTTATTCAATATCTCCTGAAGCGTACGACGTGTACCTTCCATATCGTTTTCAATCTTTTCCAGACGCTTGCAATGGGACGTATTTTCCTCGATCCGCCCCAGAACACTCAATCCTTCCGTAATCATTGACTGAATCGAATTTACTCCCTGGCAGGTCTTATCCGCCATTATAAGCAACGCATAAAAATTACCATTAAGTTCGTTGGCACTATCCTGGCTCATGGATGCTATGCCCTTAGCTGTCGCCTGCCGGCTGGTTCCCGTTACACCGGAAATATCGAGTCCGGTAATTTTCTCGGCCTCTTCCAACTGCCGGGCCGCATT
The DNA here is from genome assembly GCF_023656795.1 of Parabacteroides caeci. NCBI lineage: Bacteria > Pseudomonadati > Bacteroidota > Bacteroidia > Bacteroidales > Tannerellaceae > Parabacteroides > Parabacteroides caeci. Next base: position 76,943 of record NZ_JAMOKT010000033.1, on the reverse strand, counting down.
TTCTATGACTTTGTCATATTCTGCCTTCAATGAGGCAATTTTATCCTCTGTCAGACCGCCTTCACTGGCCTGGGCAAATTTTTCGTACCATTGGCGGAGCGGTTCTTCCAAAGCCCTTAGCTTTATTCCCTGCAACACGGCATTGTTCAACATTTCCTCAAAACTGTCCGCAAAATCCGCCGCCGAGCGTTTCCCTTCGGCGAATCCCTGAAGTATGCTGTCCGCGATACTGTCAGAGGTGGTTCCCGTCCAGGCTTCACGCATGCTCTCGGCCTGGTCGGCGAGCATCTGATCAATATCCGCACCTTCTTCCTTCAAGGCTTTAAGCTGTTCGAACAACTTTGCGACCTTTTCTTCCAGGCGGCCTTCCGTATACAGTTTTTCTATATCGTCATAGCTCTTGCCTGCCAGGGAAGAATATATATTCCATGTTTTGGCCTTACGGAACCATGTACCGTGTTTGTAACCTTTTCCTGAAATGAACTCTTCCCCCTGCAATTCGGCCCATATCTTTTCATACTCCTTTTGAACGTCTCCTGATTGCTGTTTGAGTTCAGTCGTGATACGTTTATTATATTTTAAGGATGTTTCCCCGATCTGCTGTTCCAGGCGTAAACGCTCCCGGACCATCTTCTGGTATTCCTTTTCCCCTTCCATGGCTTTGTCATAGAATTTCTGGTTTTCCTCCCGGGCCAGACGGTTCATTTCCTTTACTTTCTTCCCCATGGCGAAAACCTTGCCTATACTGCTGACAACACTGGTAACACCTCCCAAGATATCCCCTGAAGCAAAGCGGGCCGCGCCTGTGGCGACCCCGCCCAAGGCTGATGCGAGCTCCATAGTCTGTTCCGCCGCATATCCGGCATCACTTCCGAAAATATCACCGACTCCGCCCGATACAGTGGAAAGGGAAGAAAGCACCGACTGTATTTCTTCATCGATATTGCTCAGTGCCTCGGATATGGCATTCTTATCGACTTTCCCGTCTTTGCCTTTAATAGCTTTAAGAAGTTTGTTCCAATCGTCCCGGATCGCCTTGAACGGGCTGCGGGACCTTATTTCTTTTTCCAGCCGGTTGATCGCTTCCTGGTATTCCTTTACATTCTCCGGTGTCCAGGTAGACGTATTAACCTCCCTGGCTTTGACCTGGAGTTCTTCCAGGACGGGCAGGGACTTTTTACCCAGATCGGAAAATATGGCCGTCCACAAATCGGAATCTTTCAACTCGTCGAATGAAATTGCCGATAAAGCCTTCTTTTTATCCTTTTCGAGCTGAATGAGTGCCGTATCTATGTCACTGCTGTTCGTCTCGGTCCTTTGGGAAGAAAGAAAACGGTAATCCGCCGTGAATTTTTCTTCGATCTTCCGCCTCTGGCTGTCATAGTCCTGATATTTTTCCAGCATTTTTTTTAAGACATCTTCCTTTGCCTTATCCGCATCCAATGCAGCGTTATCCCTGGAATCATCTATTTCCCGTCTGATCCCTGAAGGCAACTGGTCTACCGAAGTCGTTTTCGGAGTAAATTCCAGCCCCTTTTTCTTCCAGTCGGGGTTTTCCATTTCCCACTTCTTTTTCTCCAGTTCCTGCTGTGCCTGTAACAAATTCTGTTCATATTTCCGGATCGAGGACAATTTCTGTTGATACTCCAGGTCGATCTGTCTTAATTCCTTGGCCGCCCCGTCTTTCATCCTGGCTATTTCCGAAGCCTGATTTTTCAATTCAAGTTCGCTTTTTGCCTCTGCAATGGATTGTTCCCCTCTTTCGACCTCCAGAAGGCGCATGGCGGCTTCCGCCTTGACAGCGTTGGCCTTTTCTTTTTCCCGCTGTTCCTTGTTCATGCTCCGGGTAGCCTCTTTCCCTTGCTTGTCGTACGAATCGTACGCTTTAAGGGCGGCGGTGGCTTCCTCTATGTTTTTACGCGCTTCTTTATATGTTGCAACCGTCGTTTCACTTATGCCGGTAGTTTTTCCCGCATCCAGTAATTTTTTCTGTTCCGCAGATATATTTTCCAGTACGGATTCCGCCTGTTTCTTTACCTCTTCCCAGTATTCCTTGTTTTCTGTGATCGCCTTCTCAGCCTCTTCCTTGTTAAAAAACGGGTTATACTGCTTTTGGATATCCTTTATCTTCTTTTCCGATTCCAGGTAGCTTTTGATATAGTCTTCGAGTGATCCATAAAAATCACTGTCTATTTTTATACCCTTCGTTTCATATTGCACTTTTCCCAGGACCGTGCTCCATGTTTTTTGGAAGCCTAATCCGGCACGCTCAGATTCTTCCGTCAGGTCCATGATATCGCCGATCAGTCGGTCTATAAACCCCGTATCCTGACCTTTCAGTTCGTTACGCATGGAAGTTAAAGCCTCCGCTTGTGTTTTGAGCGCCTTGTCCGCAACTTTGCTTGTAGCCGAAGCCTGGGCTTTTGCCGCCGCGTTTTCCCTAATCGATGCGGTAATCCGTTTATAAGCGGCGTTTACTTCATCCAGTGAACTTTTTTCCGACAACAAATTAGGAAGGTATTTTCCATACAGGTCGTTGATTTGGTTGATGGCTTTTCTCCGGCCTTCCGTCCCTTCCTTCGTCTTGTTCAGCCGGCTGAATACTTCTTCCAGTGACTGGCGTTCCTTCAGCAGTTCCTCGTTAAATTCCTGCAAACTTTCGGTCAACAGGCGTTGTGACTTGTTTGCGGAGAACAAATCCTGTCCCCAGGCGATAATATCCTTCCCGTACATGGAAAGCATGGTGATGGCAACAACTAACGCCGTTTGCCATGAAATGATGGACGATGCGAGTTGTTTCCATACCGGGGTGGCCGCCTGTCCTTCTGCTTTGAGGAGCGCATATTGCTGGCGTGCCCGTTTTACATCGTCGATCAGGATCGGCATGTTATTTGATATGGCCAGGAAAAAGGTATTCACGCCCATGGTTAGCGAGGGAAGTTCCCTCGCCACCTGCTGGACGGACATGTTAAGGCTGTTAAATGTGGTTCCTCCGGCACTGCGGAGGCCGGCCAGACGGCTTTCTGCCTGGCCGATCTCCTTGTCAAGGTTTTGGATTTTTGTAAGCAACTGGCTGCCCGCTTCCCCGTCCCGGTCGGCTTTGCTCATGGACCGGTAGGTATCAACGAGTGACATCATACTACCGCGCAACGAGTTCAAGGAACCGACTGCCTCTTTTTCCTTGCCGATCCGTTCGTTTAAAGTATGTGTCCCGGTAATGATCGCCTCACGGAGCTCATTTTCCTTTACTACTAATTTGGCTTTGGTTTCAAGATAGGCGGCTGTCGATATGTTTCCCTGCGCCCTGCTGTTCTCCAGGGATTCTTCCGTTGCCGATAATTGCCGGAGGGTATTGATGTTTTCCTGAATGCTGACAGCAAGGCGACGGTTATTTTCGCTCATGGAATTGAACGTGTTATTGCTGGACTCCAGTAAACGGCGGAATGTGCTTTCCGACTCGTCCCGCAGCCCTTTGATACCCAGCGTTACTTCCTCGACTTTTTTGTCGAGGTCCCCACCGAATTTATATGTAACCTGTACTGTCTCGTTCATAACGTTTTTCAAGCTAAGCCGAGGAACTCCAGTTCTTCCTGTTCGGAACTGATCGGTTCGCCTTCTTCTAAATCTGAGTTTTCCTGTTTTTTCCTGGTTTCTCCAGTGTCGCTAATCATGTTAAGTATCACGCACCAGGGAATTTCATACATGATTTCATGATAGGTGAAACCGGCCTCCATAATTTGTTTTATTTGTCCAAACGGGCTATGGGGCGGAATAAATTCCACCGTTAACTCCTCGTTTCCTCCTGGCTCAAAACCGGACTGGTCACGCTCATCAGACCGACCGATTTGATAATACTGGCGAAATGTTCACCGCCTGAAAGCAACAACATGATCTTTGCCAGTTGCGCCATACCGAGCGATGTCATGTGATTTCTAAGATACCAGGCCAACAGCCGACAAAATAGAAAATTCGTTATTCCGCCCCTAAGCAGCCCTGTCGCAACAATACGGGAAACCCTCTTTCCATGTTTGGCGATGATGTGCATCACCTCATGCAGTTCCCCTTTTTGAAGCTTTGTCAGGTCTATTCCAAGGCGGGTATACATCTTGCTGATCCTTAAAAGAGTCGCATAAACCGGAAGACGGAAATATGCCCGGATGCTTTTCTGCCCGAACTTTCGGAGCAGCCAGGGCGCCGGAATGTCTATCGCTACCGCATCATCCAGCATTGCCCCGGCCGCATCCGATTCACGAAGTCTGCGTCTCATTTTTATGCTCCTTCTTCCGTTTTGGGTTCACCCAGCTTATACACTTCATACGGACCGTCGTTCACTCCGATCGGCGCCATTGCCTTTGCCGTGATTTCAATCTGGGCGATATCGGTGCGTGTCAGGTTCCATACGAAACGGGCCTTGACCTGGGCACGGGGAATGTCGATACATACGTTGTAAAGGCTAATGACCCTTACAGCCATTTCGACAGTGACCATGTCCTTAGGGGCTACGAACTTCTCGACACTGTAAGTCTTGCCCTCGACGGTGACATCTTCCGTTTTGGTCGTACCCCCGAAAACTTTTTTCAGCGTCTCATTGTCCCATTCCATAAGATTCAGCTTCACCTGTTTCAACCCCGGTTCCGTTAAAACGGATTCTTCAGGGGTGGAACCGTTCTCCTCCGAGTAAAAATCCTGGGCGCTGTCTTCTTCCGTGTTGAATGAAGCTGTCCCTTTCAGCGTATTCCCCAATTGCAGGAGGTTCTCAGCCGAAGGCATTCCCCCTTCGGGATTTACATCCCCGAACATCGCTTTCTTGAGTCCGATGGAACGTGTCTTTTTCTTATCCATTGTTATTTTCTGATTTTGGTTATAAAATATGTCAACGTAAATCCTATTAAAGCACCGGTCAAATAGCATTTGATTTGCATCCAAAATGTAAAGGCATCCGGTCCTTTTTGGCTTTCGTACTGCTCCAGCGTATCACGTATACGCACCAGTGCTTCCTGCTGGCTGTAGACCAGCGCCTGGAGGCTGTCGCAGGAGGCGGAAACCAGAAGCGTCCCGTCTTTTACACCGGCCTTTACGGTTGCCTTGCCTTCTTTCTTCTCATAGACGGCATCCTCGGGGAGCTTACGGAGGCTGTCGATCGGTATCTCCATCCTGGCCAGGCTCGACGGGATTGTCGCGAGCGTGACGGATACCTTTTTGTCCCATTGGAGACTGTCCACCCCTTCTATGGTAGAAGTTTCCTTCGTGCTCCTGCACGAGAATGCGGACAGGGCAGCGATCATAATGGCGACAGACAACAATTTTGTGCAGCACCATTTCCAGAGTGTCTTTAAGTTTCCAAAATTCTTCATGCAGTTCTATCAGTCTTTCGTTTTGTTTTAAAAGTGACTCGTTGTTTGATTCGGCTATTTCCTGCCATACCGCCCGGGTATCTTTTACCAGTTGCGCTTTCTTTAGCTTACGGGTCTGGAAAAACAACAGGACACCCCAAATCCAGCCACTGGCGCTAAATACCGTTTGCAGTATGTCCAGGAAATGGTCCATCGGGAAAACCTCCTTCCTTTATGAAAAGTACAGTTCCGCTTCCCGACGGCGACGGCGCATCAATCCCGACAGGGTGACGCCTCCCGCCTTTACCCATCTTAGAAATTCGCCCCGGATATTGGGATTGCCAGGATTCGCCTTCACGCATTTAAGCAGCGTGGAGGAAAGGAATTTCTTTCCCCCCAGATTGAAAACGAATGAGGCAAGCGCATCGAACTGGCTCTGGTTTACCCCCGGACATTCGCGGTTTATGACCGCTTCCACGTCTTCAAGGTCCTTATCGAGGAAATACTCGGCACGCCTTTTATCGATCCGGTCGCCTTCCTTTACGCCTGCCGTATGCCCGTAACCGATAGTCAGGACTCCGGCGGGGCAACGATAAGCCTCCAGGCGCAGCGATTCAAATTCCCGGATCAGGGCTTTTCCTTTCTCCGAAGTCTTCACGCCTTAGCGCCTCCTGCCGCTTTGAACCAATTCTTGCCGTCATATCCGACAGTCACAGTTTTGCCCGCTTCTATGTCAAATGTTCCGATAGTGATTACATTTTCCTTTTCCGTGGCCTTATTGGCAATGCACAAGCGAGCGCCCAGAATAACGCCGCCGCCGGTAATGCTGTAGGTTGCGGCTGCTTCCGGCGTGATCTCGATCTGTCCGGACGGGCTTTTAAGCGTAATGGTCGTACCGCTAAGTTCCGCATCTTCCACCTCCCTGGAATCCAGCAGGACGACTTCTTCACCCCAGGCGATATTCGTGTCCGCCTTCATCAGCATTTTAAAGAAATACTTTTCACCGGCATTCGTCACTTTATCGATCTGGATCACGTCCATGTCGTCCACAAGGTTGACGGCGGCCCAGAGGTTCGTATCGTAATCCATTCCACAGACGGTGGCCACGATGAGACCTTCCGGCCATGAAGAGAGCGGAACGATACGGATGCCCTTGTAGCGCTCAACGTTCATGTCCGTATAGTTGGCCCCCTTGTTGGGCTGCTGGGTCAATTCTTCGTCATACTGGTCGAAATCCGTTACGCTCATCAGGATTCTAAGTCCCGGATTGCTTCTCATGGTGGTCGGAATAGAGTCCTTCACGGCTTTCAATTTTTTCAGCATGGACGTTTCACCGGAAACCACATAGATGACGTCCTTGTCGCTTAACATACGGGTGACGATGCCGTTAAAGAGGTGGTCGTCGTCATCGCCCAGTACGCCATTGATGAAGTGGAATCCCAGTTCGAATTTTACCTGTTTGGACATTTCACGCAGCAACGCGTTTTGTCCCTCTGCCGGAAGCTCCGAAAACACAAGATTCCCTTTCGGTTGCCATTTGCGCCAGATATTTTCAAAGGAACGGGGATTGAACTCCGTGTATGCCATGAAGTCCACCGGGGTCAAGGCACGTTCGTCATACGTGAAATCCCCCTTGCTGTCCTGGCTGGTTGGCATTTCCTTGCGCTTTTGAAGCATCTTTCCCGTCTTCATGCGGGGAAGGAAATACGCTTTTTCCACACCCGGTTCCATGTGGATCAGTCCCTTTTCTACTAATTCGTTGCTTGTTGCGGCCCGGGTAAGAAGCATTTCCAGCACTTCACCCGCATAGTTGGTATTGGTTACTTTAATCATCGTTTTGTTAAGATTTTAAGTTGTCTTTGATTTGTTTCATTCTGTTTTCCCATGCGGAGGTTTCCTCCTCACGGGTAGTCTGGATATCGTCCAGCACACGGCGGGACGGTTTCAGGGATTTAAGCACCGCCTCCGCATTTTCCGGATCGGATACTAAAAGGTCCTGGTACATCTTTCTCTGGTTCTCACGGATACGGCCGTCCTTTACGGCTGCGTCGACCAGGGCGTTCCTTTTGGCTTCGGCTTCTTTTTCTTCCTTGTCCTTATACGTTTGGAGGGAACTCTGAAGCTCGGTGATTTGGGCTGTCAAGCCGGATACGCGTCCGGCTTCCGTTTCCAGGTGTCCGATGTGCCGGAGCATTTCTTCGTCACTTGCCAGATTGGCGAATGACGGTCTCTTTCTTAATTCGTCTGTAAACATTGTATTTGGGTTTGGTTTTAAACGGTTTTGGAAAACATGGTATATTTCTTCAGGGGAAGAGGCCTCTTCGACAGGTTCCGTATCGTATATGCCATCGATCAAGCCTTCCTTTAAGGCTTCTTCCGCCGTGAACCAATGGTCCTTCCCGTCAAAAAAAGAAGATTTGATCTCTTCCCGGTCCTTCCCTGATTTTGCGGAATAGATATCGGCCAGGGTCTCTTCCAGGGATTCCAGTTCGTTTATGCAACGTTTATGGTCCTCCTTGTTCCCGTAACATCCGCCCGATACGCTGTGTACCACCAGGCGGGCGTAACGGCTCGCATATACCGGCTTTCCGCAGGAAGCTATCACGCTGGCTATGCTGGCTGCCACGCCATCTATATATAATGTAATATTCGAGCCACTGTTTCGAAGCGCGTTGAATATGGCAAGTCCGGCAAATACGTCACCGCCCATGGAGTTGATCCGGATATCCACCTTTTTATAAAGGGATGTCAGTTCCATAAGCTCCCTGACTATCTCCGAGCTCCGTATCTCATCCGTGCCGCAGCCAATGTCACCATACAGTAAGATACAGGCCGTACCGTCCTCGGAAGCTATCATGTTGAAAAATTGCTTTGCCATTTGCGTCATGTTTTGGTGCAAATTTCCGGGCAAAAAACCACCCCTGCAAATCGGTTTTTTATCATGCCGCTCCCGCACGGGTATCATGCCGCCACACCGCCGTATCATGCGGATAAAAGTTGCCGGAGTCTTATATAAAGTCGAATTTTGAGGAAAATTTCATAACCAAAATCAACATTGAAAATGACAGATTTAACCAATCAACAGAAAAGGGAATGGGCTAAAGTCCTGTATATCCGGGAAGATTTAACCCAGGCGGAGATTGCCGAAAAGGTCGGGGTCAGTCGCCGTACGATCATATCCTGGTGCGATAAGGGGAAGTGGGCCGAGTTGAAAGTCGGCATGACCATGACCCGTGAACAGCAGATCAACAACCTGCACCGGCAAATCGCGGAAATTAACCAGGTTATTTCTGCCAAACCGGAAGGGAAACGGTTCGCAGACGCATCAGAGGCCGCCACTATTCAGAAACTTTCCCAGGCCGTTGACCGGCTGGAAAAGGACGCCGGCCTCAAAGACCTGATTTCGTCGGGAATGCGGTTCCTTTCATGGTTAAGGAGCGAAGATATCGAAAAGGCCAAGGAGTTCGGCGTATTATGGGACACGTTCATTAAAACCACGCTATGAAGACGGAAGACAGAGAAGCGTTACGCAGGTGGGAAAATTATTTTGAGTCCTTGATGGCGGATGTACCCGTCATCCATAAGAACCGAAAAGAAATGGATGAGCACAGGGCTTACCTGGAAGCGCACGTTTTGGAATGGATCACGTTTTTCTTTCCTGAATATGCAAAATATGAATTTGCCCCTTTTCATATAAAAGCGATCAAGCGGTGCATAAAAAACGATGAATGGTTCGAGGTCCTTTCCTGGGCGCGAAGCCTGGCCAAAAGTACCGTCGTCATGTTTATCGTGCTTTACCTGGTCCTGACCGGACGCAAGCATAATATAATGATGGTCAGCGCCACCCAGGGAGCGGCGGTCCGCCTGCTTGATCCGTACAGGAAAGAACTGGAAAGCAACCCGCGTCTGAGGGCTTATTACGGGGAACAAATCGGAGCAAAATGGACGGATGAAGAATTTATCACCAAATGCGACGTGGCCTTCCGGGCCATCGGCTACGGAAACGCCCCGCGCGGATCGAGAAACAAATCCTACCGTCCGGACATGTTGCTGGTCGACGACTTCGATACCGACGAAGCGTGCAGGAATGCCGAACGTATAAAAGACATGTGGAATTTTTGGGAAAAGGCCGTTTACGGAACCCGGGACCCGGCCGTACCAGTCACCATTATTTTCTGTGGCAACATCATTGCAAAGGATTGCTGTGTCGTCAGGGCCGGCAAGATGGCCGATCATTGGGACATTGTCAATATTCGGGATGAGAAAGGGAACAGTACCTGGCCCCAGAAGAACACGGAAGAAATGATCGATGAAATCCTGGGAAAAATCAGTGCGGCATCCGGGCAAACCGAATATTTCAATAACCCGGTCAGTGAGGGGGAAATATTTAAGGAACTCCATTGGGGGAAGGTTCCGCCCCTTGGACGGTTCAAGTTTCTTGTCGTTTACGGCGACCCGTCACCGGGACAAAGCAAGAAGGGGAAAAGTTCCTATAAAGCCGTTTGGCTGGTCGGTGAGAAAGACGGCATATATTATGTCATCAAGGGATTCCTAAATCGCGGGTTGAACTCCGATTTTATTGACTGGTATTTCTTTCTGGACGATTTTGTCCGTGGAAAAGTATCCGTCTATCATTATATGGAAAACAATTCACTCCAGGACCCGTTCTTCCAGCAGGTTTTCCGTCCCCTTCTTAAAGCAAAGTGCGAAGAAAAAGGCAAACGGATCAATATCCGTCCCGATGAAGAGAAGAAAACGGAAAAAGCCACCCGCATAGAAGCCAACCTGGAGCCGCTCAACCGTGAAGGACGTCTCATCTTCAACCAGGATGAGAAAGAGAATCCGGATATGGTCCGCCTTGCGGAACAGTTCCTCCTGTTCAACCTCCAATTGACATATCCCGCCGACGGGCCGGACTGTATAGAGGGGGCCAAACGTATTATTGACAACAAGTGCCAGGAGCTTCAACCGATGATAAGAATACCGGTAAAGGCTTTCAGAAGTAAAAACAAATACAGATTATGACGCAGTACATTGAACCGAACGACTATGATGCAAGCGTGCACCGGGAAATCATTGACGCAATAACAAGGGAGGACAATTCGATCCTGAACATTTGCGAGGACCGGGCCATAGAGGAAATGAAATCATATATGGCGGGACGTTATGACGTGGACAGGATCTTTGCCGCCAGAGGCGAAGAACGGCATCCGCTGATCCTTATGATGTGCCTGGATATAGCGGTATACCATATTTATTCGCTGGGCAATCCCGCGAAAATGTCTTCTTTGAGGGAAAATCGCTATGAAAGGGCGGTGGAGTGGTTAAAGGGAATACAGAAAGGCAATGTCGTGATAAACGGAGCCCCGACCATCCAAGATGAGAATAAGACGGTATCCTACCTGTTCGGGGGGAACCGGAAACGATGCAACCATTTCTAACGATATATAAACAGCAAACAAAACCGATTCAAATGAAAAAGAAATTAAGACGGAGAACCAAAACCGGAAACATAACCAAACCGATCACATCCGGCGGATTATTTAACCAGCCCGCAGGCGGGAATACGCTCATATTGACCCAGGCCAGACGCTGGCAGATGGACATCAGTCATTACATGAAGGCCGTAACGGAGGCTGAACGGATCGATTTTCCGAACCGTGCCAGGTTATACGATTTGTATGATACCATCCTGCTCGATACTCACCTCTCTTCCGTCCTGGAAAAAAGAAAGTCGGCCGTGTTGTCTTCGCAGATAGAGTTCAGCCGTGACGGTAAGCCGGACAAAGCCATCGGGGAAATGCTTGAATCCCCCTGGTTCCTGGACTTCCTTTCTGACCTGCTCGATACGGCCTGGTGGGGAGGCAGCCTGTTCCAGTTTGGGATAGACGAGGGTGGATGGTTGTCTTACGACCTTATTCCCAGAAAGCATGTGGACCCTATCCGGAAGCTGATCCTTCGGATGCAGACCGATATACACGGGACAGCGTGGGATGAATACGACAACCTCCTTTTTGTCGGCAAACCCCGTGCACTGGGTGAATTGATAAAGGATATCCCCTGGGTTCTGTACAAGCGGGCGGATGTATCCGACTGGGCACAGTTTGCGGAACTCTTCGGACAGCCGATCCGGGAATATACCTATAACGGCAATGACGACCGGGAACGTTACAATCTCATGCAGGACGCACATGAAGCGGGCGGTTCTTCCGTTTATATCCATCCCGACGGGACGGGCCTGAAACTGCTGGAGGCAGGGAATAAGTCCGGTTCCAGTGATTTGTACAAAAACCTGGCGGCTTTTTGCAATTCGGAAATAAGCAAACATGTCCTGGGCAACACGCTGACCACCGAAGCCGGGGAAAAAGGGACACAGGCTTTGGGTGAAGTCCATAAAAAAATAGAAGACAAGCTCCTGGCACAAGATAAGCTCTTTGTCCTCAATGTCCTGAATTATCAGATGACCGACATATTCGAATCTTTCGGCATTAACGTGAAAGGTGGCAAATTCTCGTTTGTCATTCCAAAAGATTCCAACCAGACACAGAGAATCGATATCATCACGAAGCTGTCCTCGCTCGGACTGCCGATCAGCCATGACCAGTTATATGACGAGTTCGGCCTGAACAAACCGGATAACTACAATGAGATCACCGCCGAAAGAGAAAAAGAAGATGTGAAAATACGCCTGAAGGAACAAGGAACCGGTAAAAAGGAAGAAACGAAAGGGACGGAACAAAATAGCGGAAACGTAAATTCCACCCCCCAAAGGACGGTTAAAGGGAAAATGATACGGACCTTCTTTAAAAATCTGACATCCCGTTTTTTCGGAAAAGCCCCCAAAAACAAGGGGGCTTTAGGATGGTAATGAACGGACTGTATGCCGACACCCTGGAAGAAGGTTTCGTCTTTGACGGGAAAGTTTTGCAAAAGGCGATCCGAAAGATATACGGAAAAGATTTTAACACGCTCACGGATATAGAAAGAGGCTTGTGGAATGAGTTCTGGAAGGCCTTTAACGAGGCGACGGATACCGGGTTCCATAAGCAAAGCCCCTTTCAGGACGATTACGCATTCTATCGGGAACTACGTTATAATAATGCCGTCTTTGCAGCGTTCAAGGCGCATCGCTTTCAAAACGACATCGCATCCCAGCTTCTGGATGAAGACGGGCAGCTGAAACCTTTCGACATTTTTAAACGGGACGTGGAAAAGTTCGTCTCCCCGCTTCATCTTGAATCATGGTTGCAGACGGAATACGCCACGGCCGTGATCCGTGCGCACCAGGCAAGCGACTGGAGACGCTTCGAACGGGATAAGGATGTACTTCCCCGCTTGCGCTGGGTGGAAAGTACAAGCGTACATCCCGGAGAGGACCACCGTGTGTTTTGGGGTATAATCCGTTCGATAGACGATCCTTTCTGGTCGGCACATCGTCCAGGAGACAGGTGGAATTGCAAATGCAGCCTGGAAGCGACGGACGAGGCGGAAACGGATATCCCTGATACCGGAAATCTATATGCCCCGGCTCCCGGACTGGATAATAACCCCGGAAGGGACGCAAAACTTTTTAGCGATACCCATCCGTATATACAAAATGCCTATAAGGGAGCGAAAGAAGCCGTAAGGAAATTCATATCCAGGGAAACACTCGGCCAAGGAAGGAACTTAAAGGAAGATGTAAAAAGGCAACGCCAGGAGATAAAATCGTGGGCTGTCGGGAACCTGGTCGGAAAGACGGTCATGGCTCCCGGATTGAGGGCTCCCGTTTCCTTTACGGTCGGAGGAATAAAAGAAGCTTTGAACCAGCCGCACAAGTCACCGATGGAAAAGAACGAAGCTGTAAGGAATATTGAAAGCCTCTTAAAAAGTGGACGTTATGCCAAATATGCCTCCGATGAAAAAGGGAATCCGATGGTGAAGGGATACCATTACGTGGAGATAGATATCGATGGTGAACCTTCTTTTGCTGTGATAAGGGAAATGACAGGCGGGGAACTCGTGTTCTATTCCATTGTGGAAAACATAAAAAAGAAAGAGTAACCAAAGCCTTTAGTGAAGGATGTGCAATCCAACCCAGTACAATAGGATACTCTTTCTTCTTTGCTGGCAAAGATACATATTTTATTATAAACCAAAAGCAAACATGAGTGACTTTAACAGATTGATCGGTAAATTGGAAAAGCAGAAGGCTTCTTTTCAAAAACTGCTTGACGTGACCCTGCCCAAAAAAGTCGGGAATGCGGCCGTCAACCACTTCAGGAAGAATTTCCGTGACGGCGGGTGGAATGACAACAGTTTGAAAAAATGGAAAAAGACACGGCGTGAAGAAATAAGTTCCGCCAGGGCCGAATACCGTTACGGCCCTTTGCTCAGTCGCCAGGACCATCTTATGAAAAGTATCCATTTTACCCCTGAAAGCCGGAAAGTGATTGTTTCCACGGATGTCAAATATGCCCCTTATCATAACAATGGGGCAGAAATAAGAGTGACTCCCAAAATGAGAAAGTTCGCCTGGGCCAAATTCTTTTCCGAGGCGAAGATCGCCAAAGGGGATTCCGCCAAGGTCAGGAAGCAGAAAGCGGCAAAGGCGGGTGAAGAGGCGGAAGTATGGAAAAGGCTGGCCCTGACAAAGAAAAGCCGCCTTCGTATTCCAAAGCGCCGGTTCATGGGCCATTCCACAGAACTGGATGAAAAGGTAAAGAATATCGTGGAAGAGGAAACACGAAAGGTTTTAAACTCATAACATATCAAACGAACTATGGAAGATTTATTCAATGAAATTCAGACGGCCATAGCTGAAAACATGCCATCCGTCAGCCTGGTCGATGAAGACTACGGGCAGTTGCAAACCGAAGAGGACCATTATCCGGTAACATTCCCCGCCGTCCTGATAAACATGGAAGGAGTCGCCTGGGAGACCATAACGGACGAATACCAGCGGGGAACCTTCACCATCACGATAAAACTCTGCCTGGATTGTTACGACGATACACATTATACAAGCGGGGTGGCGGGTAAAGCCTCAGAGCGGATCGCAATGTTCAAGAAGCTGCATTCCGTCATCCGGCAGATAGAACCGGCCAACGCCACCACCCTTGAAAGGATATCGTCAAGATGGTACAGCCTGCCTGGCATAATAAAGGTGTATGAAAGCACTTATGAATGTATCGTGGATGAAGAACCGGCTTAACGGAACAGGCTTAGCTGTCTTTCCGTAATGCGGGGCATACGGCGGTGTGGCGGCTGAGGAACCGGCACACCGTCTTTTTCATGCCGGTTTCCGGCCTCCCGGATTATGGACAGTATTCTTTCCTCCGACAGAAAAAATTCCTCCTCCGACAGGATTTTAAGGACATCATCGAAACGGCGGCGGCGAACTTCCGTCCAATAGTAATAACGCCGGATCAAAGCCTCGTTCCTCTTTTTTATCAAATTCTTATTCCTACCCTTAGACATGTTCCTTTTGTCTGTTTATATGACAAAATTACGGTCATACTCAATACGATGCAACTTATGGATATAAAAAAGCCTGTTTCGGGAAAAGATTTTTCTTCTTGATCCCAAACAGGCTTTTAATCATATTCAAATAACGTTCTATATTTTACATGTGGAATAGGAAAGACTTGACATTTCCGGCATTCACATCGTTCGCCCTTTGGAAAAATGGGGATCGTTCACAAACTTGTTTTACCAAATCACATACTGGAACCATATCCCGACCGGAATAATCCTGGCGGTGGCAGGCATCGGCAAGAATCCGAGCGTCAAACAAACCGACTTTACAGGCTTCAACGACTACAATCATTTTAAAAGTGTCCTTCTCGCAAATATCGCTCCAGAAAACATATATGTCCGTTCCATATATATGGTAGGTATCTAGGAACATAAAAATTTGAAACAAGGCTTCTCCTTGATGATCTTTGAATGTATTTGTTATTACCTGGTAAAAGGAACACAATGCTTCCAAAGCGCCGGGATTGCCTCCGGCAAGTTTGACCGTGATTGTTCTAAGATCGTCCTGAAGGGAAATTTTTACATCGTTCATATTTCATTTGTATTTTATTTATATTCAATTTATTTGCCAAATCCTGCTCCAAAGAAGGAGAAGAAATCCAGTGTGTATTCCCGGATACTTTTTATATACAGGCTGTTGAATGCCTCCTTGTATTTCCGTTCCAGGTACTTTTCAAGATTCAATTTTGCAAACAACTCATTCATTTGCCTTTTGACTAATATTCTACCGGGGATACTTATCGGACCACCGACAGTTTTTACTGTTACTTCGTATTCGATAAAATAAGTTTTGTCCATATCATTGTCTTTTTTTGTTTTAATTTGGCCGGATTCCATTTCTTGCCTATACTGAAATCTTCTATACGATATCCATGGAACCGGAGCCAGTATTTTAACCAACCTGCCTTTTTCATTATTTTTTAATTTTGATACCAATAAGACTTTACACTTTCAGCAACATCTCTCATTTCAGACCAGGCACATTCGGTATTAAAACTAAGGATATATCCTAAAGCCTTAATGACAGAACCTGTTAACAGGAATAATCCTGCCAGACAAAACACAGGCAAAATGAAGATAAACGCTACTATAGCCGCTATTTTGTTTTTATCCATGATCTTCGCTTAATCAATTATCAAAATTTCTCTATATGAAATGTATATCTCCTGTGATACCGTATTTTCATCATGACACCAGCACAAATACCATTTACGATTTCCACAAGAGTCATACTGAGCCTTCCACATTTTACCATTATACTTGCCGGTCGGTTCCGAACCGGTATAATCCGGCAGCATCTCAAAATCCCGTCTATACATCACGGCATATTTGTCATCAAGAACCAGATTGTTTCTGTCCGGTTGTTTCCATACTTGTCCCCAGGGATGCGTCATCGGCGGGATAACGTTCTCATCCAATACAACTTTCTGCATTTCCATTTTTTTGCTCTGTTACTTTAACCAGTTGAATCCCATAATCGGAACCTTTCTTTACCCAGGTGAAAGAACCTTTTATCCGGCCTCTAACCATTCCTTTTACAATATCTTCGATATCACTCATAAATACCCGGTAATGGAATTTATGGGAAAAGAAATCTTTATTCTTATCCTTAAATGGGACAAGAAGCATGACCGCAGAAGAACGGCCCCTTTCATAGCCTGAGATATACAGGTCGGCCTCAAAAATATAATTCTCCCTTTCTTCATCGTAACGGTCTCCGTCCCATCGGCAGGGGACTCCTTTATAAAAGTGCATTTTCCAGCTTTGCTTCCTCATATTAATAAGCTATTTTTTATCTGTTAGAACTAAAACAATGACAATTGATCGCCTTTTTCCCGTACGATCTCCAGATGATAAGTTGAATTTTCAATATCAATCAACGTTTCTTCATCGATCCCGTTAAAGATAAAATCTCTCATCTCCATTTGCGGGTACGGGCATTTAATCAAATCTGCCCTGATATGGGCGTGGGGTCTGCGGGGAACTTCCGGTTTACCGTTTACGAAGCAGTTAGGATTGGGACATGTGCAGTCATGTATAATCGATGTGACTTGGTATATTCGGCCTTCATAACATGTATGCCCGGCCCAATGTACCTTAAACTTGTCTCCTTTGCGTATCATTTTCTATTTCGTAATACGATTGTCGTTTTATTGATCCGGACAGGGATCAGCCTCTTTTCCCGCCACATCTGTCTTTGGATGATGTCATCCAAAGACGATACGTTTTTTGCCGTGTCCGGCTTTATCTGCCGGGAAATACGTTTTGCCGTCATATTTATAGCGAGTTAAATTCATTTTGCAACGTATCGATCAGTTCCTGGACACGTGAGATGTACATATCACTAAGTTCATGAGGCTTCACAAACTCCGTGACTTCGAAGAAACTGCTACGGGAATCTATCATTCCTACTCCTGCTTTTGGGTGTTCCTCCATCCGTTTCTTCAATGCCTTTAACTGAGATATCCGACCGAGAATAATACCGGCCTTTTCATAACCTTCTATTGTCATACCGCTTTTTTAATTTGTTCACCACACTTAAACATATATAAATCCAACCCGCCGTTATCGACGATATAATAGTCCGGCTTTACCAGGGAACACCAGTAATCAACCGGAAGGAGACGTTCATTCCCGAATGATGGTTCCCGGTATCCGGATGTCGGTACATAATGGGCCTGGAAGGACACATAAGAATCTTCATAGGTTGATAAGATGCGGGTGATGTCCGGATCGGAAAAATGTTCCAGTACTCCATGTGTGACAACCATCGTCCCGGGTTCAAAGAATTTCTTTTCCAGAATATTTTCCCTGGTATAAAACCGGGGAACTTTTTCAAGGTATCTACCTGAATACATAAATCGGGTGTTATCCCTGCATAAATCCAACATTTCTGAATCCAGGTCTGCAAATATGATCTTAGTTACGTCACCTGTATTTCCATATCTTTCCTCTCCGGTCATTTCTTTAGCCAGCTTAGGGTAAAACTGTGACAGGTTCTTCACTACGCATCCAATACCACAACCTTCTTCCTTTAACACGACTGCATCTAACATCGGATCACTGAGCCTTTTAATGTTCAATATTATTTCTGTCAAAAAACGGGCGTATTTCTTGCGGAAATACTCATCGTATTCTCGTTTCGTACCCGGTCCCGATAAAAATCCGGCCAGGATAAGATTTTTGCTTTCTCCATGTTCTTTCTATTTAATCGTAATCCGGAGCCCATTCGACTGTTATGATTGCCTTTACTTTTCCGGTTCCGTCACACTGGGCACATTCCGTATAATGGTCGTCATTATGACCTCTTCCGTCCTTGAAACCGCCTGTCCCGTGACAGGTAGGGCATTCGAGGTTTCTGACCGCTTTTTTTCCACGAGCCGTTTATTGGCTGGCGGGGTTATATCCAGGGTATGTTTTAACTCACTCATTGGGGTATGTTTTAATGCTACAAATTCACTATTGATCCAAACTAAGCCTTTCATGTCTTCGATTGCAATGCAGCGATCCTTGAAGTCGACAGAGACGACTTCTTCCAGCAGGTTTCCGATGGCGATCCGCATACCGGACCGCCATCTTATGGAGTAAAATTCACTTGCTGTCATTGTTTTCTGGGGGATTCTCCGTTTTATCCTGTTGACCGGCTTCCCCGTTAAAAGGGAAAACATCCATGATCTGGGTTTCACTGGCTTCTATAAGTCTGTAATCAGCCAGTGTTTTTTTCATGCCTTCCTCAAAAATGGAAATGGCATCTTTCAAAGAAGAAGCCTGTACCAGCATGCGGGCAAGAGTCCTTTTTTCCGCTCCGCTCTTTTCGTCCAGGGTTATGAAATAAATACGGACCTTATAAAAGCGATCACCGTTTTCATTGAAGAAAAGCTCACTGTAATGTGCTCGTTTGATATCCGCAACGGTAAATTCCCCGGATATAAAAGGACGAATCTCTTCTACGATTCTGGCTTCTGCCTCGGTAAATGACAAGGCATCCACCAGGTAGGGTTCCGTTACTTTCTTCTGTAGTCCGTTCTCCAGTACCTTTTCATAGGAGATACGGCATGTAAACCAACTGTGCATAATGTTATTCTTTAAATAATGTAGGTTCTTTGCTTTCTTTCTGATATTCCAATAGACACAGGTCTATTAGCTGAGTTTCCCAGTTTATGGGGCGTTTCTTGTACATGTTCCGGAGCAAGTCCCGGCATTTGTCAATCGGTAAGCCTGTATCCAGCTTGGCAACATAAAGGTTTATGTCCTTCAGGTAGATGCGTTTTACATCTATCACCTTTGCGTTACCTTTCCATATCCCTTTCAGGTAGATTTGCTTTATGGCTCCCACACAATATTTTTGCGGGTTATGCAGCCTCATAATCGTAAAAGTGCTACAATTCAGCTTACCGTTCCAGTTCTCGGTAAATTCCAGTCTCTCATCCATAACCTTGTAATATTTCCCGTTTTGCTGCTTACAGTAAAAGCAATACAGAGCATGTTTGCTTGTTGTCCTGGGGACCCAGCTCACCGAATACTGAAAGCCGCATGGGCAGACATATATCCAGTGTCCCCGGGTCAGTGTCACGGATTTGACTTTTATAAGCGGTTGAACGACGGTTCCAGTCTCACCCATACGCCGAGATCGTTTTTCTCGTAGAAGTAGAAGTTCGTGGAAGAGGCTTCGACCAAATGGGATTCTTTGAATAGGCTCATAATGGAACTGTATTCCGGGTTATTGAAACGTTCTTCCAATTCATACAGCTTACTGACGGATTTATAGTCGAGATCGCCGTATTTGTTACGCTCCAAAAGTGTCATTGCTAATTGATACATCGGATCGTTCGTCCCGTCTTTCTTTTCCTTGATCCAACTTTGCAGGAACTCGATCAGGCGACTGGCGGCTACATCGGCACGTTCATCGAATTTCTTGATCTTGCATGTTTTCACCTCGATCCGGAAATTGCCTTCCTGCACGGTGTAATTCATTTGGCCGGGATTACGAAGCTGGCCGTATTCTGCGAGCGTATCACGGAACGCCCCCAGTTCATCCACGCAAAACTTATGAAGTCCCTTGACTTCCTCACATACTGCCCGGACCTTGTTTTCAACCCGTTGCACCAATTCGGCACGAATACCCTCATAGGCTTCACGGTTTTTCAGTGCCGTCTGATGTTCTTCTTCTCTCTTTTTTGCCAGCAACTCTTTCAGTTCCTTGCTTGACAGTTTACTTAAATCTAATGACATGTTACTTTGATATTTATACTGTTAATATTCCATTGATTTTTCTCCGGACAGACGGACGTAATCGACATCTATCCGGTTGAGTTCGTCCAATAGCTCCTGGTTGGTCGGATCGTCAAAAAGCAAGTCGAGTATCCGGTCGCTTTCCCGTTCCAACCGCGACAACTCTTCCCGCTGGGAGGCTGTCGGGATTTTCTTCTCTTGTTTGACACGAGGCATTTTATCAGTTTTCTGTTATGATATAATCCAGTTCCGGGTTCCCGGTAATATCCACGGCGTTCTTGTTCCGCCATTCCGCATATACGGCACGTAAACGACTAAGGGGGATGCCATTGAAATAGGCACAATTCGCGGCCCTGGCTGCGATAGCCTTCGCATATTCGACTTTCGCCGCAGGGCTGGGAAAAACATATTTGCATTTGTCTACATAGGCACAGATCGCCGCAATGACGCGCTTACGCTCCTTATCCAGGGATTGGTCGTAACGTTGCGCCTTCTGCTTACCGGAACCTTTCATGTTCTCTATCATCAGGCTGTATTCACCCGGATATTTAGAGTACATTTCAGAAAGTGAACTCGTTTTACCACTACTGTAATTATAGACCAGTCCTTCTTTTATGACATCTTTGTACTGTTCCTGATAGCCTTTCGTCTGCTTTAACAGTTCCCAAAATAACGCATGGGTAGACCTTTTTTTTCTTGTTTTTGCTGCCATATCCTTAATTGATTTCACGTTCCCCATGAATGAGGGCCGCTTTGTTTTCGTCGATGTCTATCCGGCCTCCTTCACCGTCACCGCCGCGAACCGTGACAAATGCGGAGAGACCTTTTATCTGCACATACACGTTAGAGAGTTTTTTGGCAAGGATACCGGCCGATGTTGCCGGTTCCCCCGCTTCTTCATGATCCAGAAAAACAAAAAGCGTTTCAGGGAATTGACGGAGTAATTCTACAATGGCGTTTCCCTTCAATTCGTCCTTATAGGCGATCAGGTTGTCTATGAAGACGATTTTTTCCGCTTTCCGGTTTTCTTCCAGTTCTTTCCTGAGTTCTTCCATAGGGAGGTAACCCAGCGTATGGAATGCTCTGTTGTCTTCCCGTATGCCGGCTTTTTGAACAGCCCATGTATACGAATATCCATAGCCTTCTTCCGCTGCGATGTACAGGACCTTTTCGATGGAAGACAGATAATTTGCAAGCCGTAGGGCAAAAGACGTTTTCCCGTTTTTCGCATTGCCGTAAATCATCCAGCAGCCTTTCCTTTCACGATTCCCCAGTATCTTTTTCCATTCCCCCGTAAAGGGCATGAATTTGAATTTCTGGCTGTACAAATTGCTTACTGATAATCTGCGAGGCATATCCTTATTCCTCCATTAAGATTAATAATGATTCGGCACGGCGTAAACCTGTTTCGGCCTCCTGACTGTCGGTTGCAAGACAGCGGGTAACGATCCGGTCAATAAGGCTCTTGTTAGCTACGTTTACCGAAAGGACGTCCCGGATCAGTTTCCGGTAAAAATCCAACCGTTCAGACGGGTTGTAAGGGACCACATGGTTATACTTGCTGGAGAAACGGCTGAACAGTTCCTTATAGGATTGCTTCTTTGACTTTCCCTTGCCTTTTTGTAACTTGGTACGAAGACCGTCCGCACCCATCATATACCATCCGCATGTATCCTGTGTACCGTTCCAGAACTCATGTAGAAGCTGGAGCGACGAATAGGACAGGCAACCGGCTTCATCTATAATCACGATCGGACGGGGAAGGATGTTCAAAATATACTTTGTGGACGCTTTGATATCTTCCAGGGTTCCTTCCAGTTCGGCACCGACAGAACGTGCCAGTTCCTTGATAAAGGCACGTTCCTGACGGCATTGGCTGGCATCGACATAAAAACAGTTTTTCAATGTCCGTGACAGGTAACGGGCCGAGTAAGTTTTTCCGATGGCGCATTCATCCACGAACATCATGGATTTGCCGAACTCCTTGCAGAATACGACGTCATCTTCAATCATATTGAACACGTCGGTCCGGGCCATGTTCCATTTGCGTTCGTTAAGTGATACTCCCAGGACCCGGCCCAGTTCCAGCCATTTGGCCGGGGATATCTTTTTCTCCGTTTCACCTTTTTTCAGTGAACTGTAGACCGTTTTGTTTATGCCGTATTTCTTTGCAAAGTTGGCGTCGCTGCCATCGTAACGGTCGCGTGCCTCTGTAAGTGCGGCCAATACTTTCGTTTTAAAATCTTCTGTCAATTCTATCATGGTTGTAATTTTTATTGTCGTTAAAATCTTTCACTAAGTCCTCTCACGTATGACCTTTGAACAGGATTCGAATACCCTTCAAATGCCGTTTCTTCGACCTCTTCCAGGATTTCAGTTTCTTCCTCCGTTTCCGGCGCCTTATAACGGTTCAGTCCGGAAATGGAGAACTTTTTGTTCAGGGTGATATCCCGGTTGTCTATGACCGTGACTTTCTCTATTGCATGGTAACGGCGCTGGCTGTAACCTTCCAGCGTGGCACGGTAACGGGCAAACAGTTCGCGGTTCCGGGCCTGCTGGGGCGTTTCCTCAATTTTTGCACGTGCTGTTTCCGGCTGTCTTACGAGTTCACAAATCACACGTGTCGTATCTTTCAGGCAAGCTACGGCGGCAAGGATATCGCCGTTATTGTCATCCAGCCAGTAGATATCGATGTCCCTTCCGGCAAGGACCTGCATGTGACGGATCAGCCTTTCACCGGTCACCAACTCGCCGCCATCGGCCAGTAGAAAAATATCTTTACGGAACCTGATTTGACCGGCTTTGTTACAACTGCTTGCCGTTTTATACCCAAGGGTGAGCAAAATGGATTTGTAATTGATCGGGCGGTTGTTGTCCGGATTCTGCTTTTCCATAAAGACTTCCCAGCGGGTTTTCCCGGGGTATATGGTGCATTCCATGTTGTTACACGTCTCGATGTCCCGCAAACACTGTTCAACCAGCTTTTCGTAAGGAACGATCTCTTTTTTATCCGTTCCTGCCTGGTTGGCTTCCGAACGGGCAAATGGACGCGCGATCCAGCCGATATGCTGTTTTTCCAACTGGTAACGTATCGGTTTCCAATAGGCTTCGCAACGCTTGCTTCGGGCACTGTTGGACTCGATCCGAACGGTTTGGAACATGCTGCCTTCTTTCAGGAAGCCATCACGATAATCTGCGTTCAGGTTGCTTTCACATTCGATTTCAGCAGGAAGGGGTAGTCCCCACATGGCATAATTCCGGACCATCTGGCGATAAAAATCAAGAATGATCCCTTCCTTGCTGGTCCCGTACACCCAGGTCACGATCGCTTCACTACCCAGGTCGACGCCAAGATAAAACCACATGCGTGAACCCTTTTTATATTCGAAAGGAGGCTGGCGGTCATCGACCGATATGATCGATCCGGCAAAGCGGGGATGAGCCAGCTTTTCGAACGGTACGAACTGCGCCAGGCGTATCTGACGGTTCCCTGTTCGTTTCCGGGATGTGGCCAGCGAACTGTTCCATGAGTTCAGAAACATGGTTATGCTTCTCTGACTTATGCGTTTGAAGTCCTTCGGGTCAAAGATTTCTCCGGTCTCGTTGTTGATTACCTGAACATAGCCTGACAGGAACCCGTCCAACTGGCGGTAAACTTCGGCGGGACTCGGTTTAAAAGATTGATGGGTGAACATACTTTCCAGCAAAAGGCGGGTTTGTTCAGCTGCCTGACCGCGATTATTGTTATCGTAGCCTTTCAACATCGAACTGTAGCCTTCTTTCTCAAACCGTTCGATCTTCCGTTTCAATGATATGTGATTAGAGGGAAGTTTATGCAAGGGAAGTTGTTTCAACGAGCGGAACTCATTGAAGTTATTCACGACTGTGGATAATAACTTGTACGTGTTTTTTAATGGTACATCGCGTTTAATACATTCTTCAGTATGGGCAACACGCCAACGGATGGCCGCCCTCATAACACTGGCATCCAGAACATATTCTTTCTGCCTTTCCGGGTCTATATTTCCGTATTTACTGGGTGATATCTCTGAAAAGAATGTGACTGCTTCTTTGTCCTCCCAGAAAAACAACTCCAGAGAACAATCAACCTTGCGGGGATCACCTAATTGATTACGCCATTCTTCGGGAAGGGTGTCAAAATCAATAAGTATTTTTGTATTTGAACCACCACCTCTCTGAACTCGTCGAATACCAAAAGATTTTCTTGAATCACGGGTAATCTTTTTTTGTAATGCACCCAACGAAGGAAAGAAAGCCGGTATCAGCTCATCTTTCGTAACCACTACCATATTATTCCAAATTTGAGGCATATTCTTATTCATTTTTATTTTTCTATGTTGTTCCCCGGACCAGGATTCGAACCTGGGACACCATAGCGCCGGACTTTGCCGGCGCCGTGCTCTGCCTGACTGAGCTATCCGGGATACCACCCTCGTACCGCGGGCCGCGTACCGATACTAAACCAAAACCAATCTTTACCTAACCACCTTAGATTGTTTATCTTTCGTCTCCGAACGTTCGGTCGAACCACCGGTCGAACTCGGTAACAGCTTCATCCACTTCTTTTTGATACTTGATCGCCAGCAGGCTGAAGACCACAAACGACATAAACATCGCCAGTCCTGCAAAAAAACAGGGATCACCCGTCTCCATTGCCCAAGCCATCAAAATCAGACCGATCAACATGACCGGAAGGCTGGCCACCCATCCATAAAGTATTATCCTGCCTTTCATGTCACTTGCCTTTCGCTAATTGTGTCTTTGTCAACAGTCTCGTTTTTATGACCAAAGACGGATCAGTCAGTTCCATCCATCCAAACCGGTTCGCCAGCAGCCGGTCCAGTACCGCCCAGTTCTCCAGCGACACACAGTCGTTGTAATTATACCACTGGTTCTCGCCCGTCTCCGGGTCCAACCCGATAATGCCCCAAAACTCCTTACCTGCCGCTCCGATACGCACCTTGCACTCACCCTTGGCAATCACCACCCGGAACACCGGACGTTCCTCTTCTTTCTTTCCGGTATACACCAGCATCTTGAAGTTTACCTCATATTCAGAATCCATGTCAAACGGTGCCTGGCATAATGCCTTGTAGTCGATTCTTTCCTTTGTTTCCATTTTGATATCTGTTTTTTTTATTATCAATCGTTCCCGTCCCCGGTCTCGCTCCGGTAGTTGCAAGTCGTTGGCTTTCTTGGCGGGAATAGTCAGAGGTCTCGGTTAAATTACCTACCTTTGTAGGTTCAGGAGAATCCTTTGATCTCGCTGAAAGGGCACAAAAACACTTGTTGAACCTGCTTACGCCACTCACATCTGAAATTGGGCTAAACGTGACTTCAGAGATATTCGACCAGTATGAGGATGAGATTCACGAGATGAAGGGAATTCGACAACCGATAGTTTCTCTTCATTTTGAAGCTCATGCACGAACGATCGACCAGCTGGTTGATTACAATCTGTTCCTTCGTTCGTTGGCTCGTCTGATGGACGACCAGTATTCTGATATCCGTGTCCGTTATGAGCCGGGGAAAAGTGCGGTTTGCCTCTCTGGGATTCATTCCAAATCCCAGCCCAATAATCCTCGATAGTCCTGATCCGCTTTTCGCTTCGCAGTGTCATTAATATCTGCATTGCCTTGTCTATATCTTCCACCGTGTTGTTTACCGTGATGGAAATTATGTTGCTGTCTATTGTTGCTGTCATGTCTGTGTGATTAAAAAGGTTTATTATTTTACGTCCTCTTCGTCCCGCTTAGCCCGAAGACCGGGAATTCCATATCGGCATAGATTACAACAGGCTTGGGAAAGGCAGTCCTTTTTTGGTTTACGGTCACCTTTGTTTTTTCCTACAGAAATGGTATCGGAATTAGCCTTCTGACTATTCGGTTTATACTCTGGAACATGAGGTACACCGATAACTGAGCCTTTATGTAGATTTACAAGGAGATTTTCAATTTCCTGATCTACTTGCTTTACAAGGCGGAAGAAATTTTCTTCCTGAATTTCTTCCTGTAGGTCTCTAAGCTGATCAATTAATATGTCGATATCCTTCGAACCGGATATCCCCTCAATACGGATATCGATTTCTGCCAGTTGAATACGATGTGTTGTTTCAGATGCTTGGTACGTTTTGATAATTTGAGTCTTCATGAATTCTGATTTTTTTATAGTTTACATGTTTTATTACTTGATTACCGAACGGGAACCACTTTCCTGGATATTACATTCGTCCCACTTGATACACATTTGTTCATGCACCGGCTCCGGCTCCGGATAGGTCACATTCCGGTGGCGGTTGTATAATGCTTGTTCGGTGATCTCCCTGACGATCCGCTCGCTGACCGATGTCCCGGCATATACCTTGCGGACATGCCCCATTGTCACTCGCATGCTGCTTGCCACGCAATCCAATTCGCTCCAGCTGATATAAGGCTTCACACGATTCTTCCACTCGTCGAAGAACGGGCGGTATTTCGGAAGGGGAAGACGCTTGCGCATGCACTCCGACTCACCTTTGATCCTGTACTGGCCGGTGCAACGGAGGGTGGGGAGAACTTCTCCGGCCACCCAGTTAACGAAGGCATCCGCCTGCGGCTTGTTGCTTCGGAAAGTTAATTTGTAGAGGGCGGCTTCGTTGATAACCGTTAGCATCTGTTCACCACCGCCACGGGTTCCAGAAGAAGGGGTGGTGAGTTTTACCATCCCTTTCCATCCCTCTGGAATGGAGTCGAGTGTATGTCCCGACCAAGTAATCTCTAAAGCGTTTGCCACATCCTTGGCCACAAACCAAGGCTCATCGTTCACTTGCTGAGTGCGAATCGTTACGTTCGTGTCTTCGTTGTAGAAAAATTGCAATTTGTTTTCCATTTGAATACCATTTAAAATTCAACATTCATTCTTGTAGGAATCCCACGCCTCCGAATATTGGCCAAAAACATTTCCACCGGTTGAGTCTTCGGAAAACGTGGGCGATTATCTACCGGCATATCTTTGCGTAATGCCTCAAGGACTGCGATCGCATCGCTGATTTCGTCTCTCGAACAGCCCACCGCTATCGCGACGGACTGTTCGTTCTTTAATACTTTCATGTTCTATTAGATGATTGTTACTTCCTTATAGGGGTTATCTATCTCTCTCTTCTCAATGTTGATTGTCAGATCATACATCCGCCCACCATGATTCAAGGCGTAAGCACGGATAACCTTTGCCGTCGGGCTGTTTGTGTTGAACTGCAAGGCTTCAACTACCGTTCGCATGGTTACTTTCAGCTTCGCCCGGATTTCGTCCTTGACCTCCTTGTTTACTTCAATTACTTTCTTTTTTTCTTCCATCTTATTTAATGTTTAATGGTTTGTTGTACCTTTAGAGCGCCTTTCCACTGGAAGACTTCGCAAAGATATACTCTTTTGTGGATATTTGTTTGGATTTTTGACGCAAAGTATATTCGTTTGAATATAATTAACAATTTAATATATACTCGTATGCTTATAGATCGCATAAAAGAAGTAGCAAAATTGAAGAATATGAGCCTGAGAAAGTTTTCAGAATCAATAGGTTTCAATTATACCACATTAAATGGTTATTCTACGGGTAATCGAAAAACTATAGATTCTTCTCTTTTGGAGAAAATAGCATCCACATTTGAAGATATAGACTATTCTTGGCTTCTCACTGGTCGCGGCAGCATGTTGAAAAGTGATAGTGTGGTGTTGATGGGTGACAAGGAATCGGAAAAATCGGAGGTTTTGCCGGCCAAAAAGAACCTGATTCCGTTTTACGATGATGTCTCTACCATTGGCGGATTAAATGACCGTGTGGTCAATACCGACCCCAATAGTTCTCCCACCGAATGGATCGATGCAGGCGATTGGTTCCCGGAAGCGACAGCCGCTATACGACATTATGGCGATAGCATGGTGGAATACTCCAGTGGTTCTATCCTTGCTCTGAGGCGGGTAAATGACCAACGATTAATAATGAATGGGCGTAACTACGTGATAGAGACCTCTGAATATAGAGTAACAAAACAACTTCAAGACGACGGAGACCACTTTATGGCTTATAGCACCAATCGGGAGACTTATCCAGATGGTCGTCAAATTCATGCGCCATTTTCTATACCCAAAGATGCGATCCGGTATATCTATCTTGTGTTGGGCTGCGTGACGAAAGAGTATAGCAATGGGGCTATACAGATTAGGAAGTAATAACCGGCGAAAGCCATAATATAACGAATATGATAACAGCAGAATCAACAAAGAAAGGAACTGGTATCCAGATTTGGGGTGATTATGGTGATTTGACATTTTTGTATGAAACAGTCTCCAAATTAATGCTTACGGAAGAGGATACACAAAATAAATATGTAATAGCAAGGGGACGTTTGATTTCATTTTTCTGTTACGAACTGAGACACGCCTATCAAGGAGACCGTGATTTGAAATCAGTTTGCTATACAGAACAGGAATCTCCCTATCTGGGTTTTAAAATTGATTGGATCACATATATAGTAACCTTGTCCTGTCTACGTGATAATATGTGCATGATAACTATCAATGAATTGGATATAGCCCATATTCGGCTTTTAGAGTTCTGGGGGAAACAGGCTATGCGAAGTTTTGATGAGAAAGGGGCTGCATTGTTGGAGAAATACATTGATGTGGGCATACTTACAAATGAATACGTATATCTTATCCACCAGCAACTGGTTCGGAAATATTATCAAAACAAACCAACGGTATCCCGCTTTAGAAACATATCGAAAGTACTATATGACTTCTATGTTTACAGCAAGAATAAACAAATTCTTAAAGCGCAAATAAAGGCTGATGCAGATCGTCTCAAATGTGATTTAAACGAACTTGAACTTCCGTATGAAGATATTGATTTTGAGTGGTGATTTTATTCTTCACGGTAAATCATATCGGTATTGATATAATGGATAATGTTATCAGCCATATACGATACTTCACAGTTATCTGGATTATAATTCCGGTTGTAAGCAGCCTTAGAATGATTTTCTGTCTAAGGCGCTTTCTTTCCAATCTTTTATTTTTGATAATATAGACATTGCTAAAAAGGTATTATTTGTATTACAAAACCAGCCCAAAAGGCTTCTCGCATCACAAATATAATAAAAAACTTGAAGGCTCAACGTAAGATATTGATTTATAATATACTATATTTACACTCCAAGCCGTAACCATGAAATAAGGGTACACGAAACCGAACAAAAAGCCCGATATTAACAACAATTAACCACCGATACGGTATCGAACACGTCAAAAAGCACAGACGAAATGTCCGTCCAAGTGTCCACCCAAGTGTCCACCCTCTCTTCATCGAATAGCTTTTTTTGCTCCTTTCTCTGATTATGAGAAAACATCATAATTTGCCTTGTTACCTATTGTATACTTCTTTAGTAGAATTGCAAATCAGGGGAAAAAGGCATGTTTTGCAGTATATATTCAGTTACTACGAAGGGAATTTCTATTAAGTCCCTAAAGTGCCTTTCAATCTTTCTAAACGATTAGAATTCTTACTGTTATGAGATTTGCATCATAAATTTTTTACAAATAATATCGGTGGATTTGTGGTCCATTTTAGAGGTTTTAGATTGGAATAGATATCAGAAGGCCAAATGTGAAGAAAAGGAAGGCTGAATGTGAAACAACTTCACATTTTTCTTATGCTTTCTCCATTAAATGTGAAGTAAATGTGAAGCAATGTGTATTTTTCGTATTCCGTAGGGTTGTATGTTATTTTCTGATTATCAATATTATATAAAGACAGGGGGTGTACTTTTCGTATTTCCTATAATAGTTGTTGTCATAGTTTTTTACTGCTTTACTTTCAAATGTAATGTTTAGTGTTGTCATAATTCTTTTTATTTTAATATTTTCCCTCTTTTCTGTTCGGGATTTCAGGAAACCAACTATCGAGATGTGCACCTCTCGTTGTTGATTACACTGCAAATGTATGGCGACTATGGCAAGTATATAGGATAAGTTTTGATTATACGATTTGTATCCTTTATTTGGGGAAAGTCCAAGATAAATCCATTCCTAGTTCATATTTATGAGACATATTCATTTTCTGATCTTTAAAATCTCTCATAAGTTTGTTATAATAGCCTAAGTCTAAGTAGTTCTCTGGATTATCAGCAAATTTACATACATATAAAAGACAGAGTATTAGTTCTTTTTCCTTATTAGACAAGTTAGCTTTTTCTCTTCGCTTAATACTAGAAACACCTTCAATTTGTAAAAACAGAGATAATTGAAGAGCAAAGAAGTAGCTTGTCTTTCTTCTGGAATCTGCTTTCTCCGCTGGACTTAAAGTATGTAAACCGCTTGCAAGTTCCATTTTCTTTGAAGAATTAAGATTATTGGGAATAAATTCTAATGACAAAATGTCTATCAATAAAGGGTCAGATAAAGTTATTTTCTTTTTATCCGCTGTCTCAAAAGTAATAGAGGTAATATTCGGATTAGATTTTACAAAATCTATAAACTCTTCATATATCTGAATATGAGTTTTTTGAGGGGAAAGTAGATTTTTACAAGCATCTGTCACGAAATCATAGAGATATAGCGTTAACCCCCAGAATGCGTCTTTATCCAGATTCAATTCAGTAAGAAGTTCCTGCAAACGCTCATGTTTATCATAGTCCGATTTTTTGAAAGGGATTGATTTTAGAATATCCTCATACCAATGGGCAAATCCAACAGGATACCAAGTATTCATTAAATACGTGTTGCCATCTTCATCTGTTTCTAAGATAGCTTGACAAGAACCGAAGTATTTCAGTACATACGTTAATAATGGGTTATCTATTTTCAGTATCATTCCTTTTACTTGTTTGATGAGGCAAAATTAAACAATAATTATGCAAAAGTAGAAATACAATTCAAATCACTATCTTTGTGTAATTATCAAATTTGTTGTTTTATGTATAAAGATATACCTGATATAGAACCATTGAACGATGATGTTCAGATATGGAAATATATGGATTGGGCTTCTTTTACAAGCCTTGTATTAAATAAGCGTTTAATGTTTCGTAGGGCAAGTTTTTTCAAAGATTACTACGATACTTATGTTGATTTAGACAAAGAATCAATAAATTCTTTAATTGATGCTTTTAAAAAACAAGAAGGTCAACCTGATAATTTTCTGAATATATCTGATGTAAGTTGTGAAAATGAAACAGATAGATTGTTCTTTGGAGGAAAACCGATACAGCCTTTTTATAGAGGAGAGGAAATTTCTTTTGAACTAACTTATGATGGCAAACCTATAACAACTGCAGATGTAGCTTACTGTTGTTCTTGGCATGAAAATAAGAAGGAAAATTATGCTCTATGGAAGATTTATTTAGGTAATCACCCTGAAGGGGTTGCGATAAAAACATCTGTTGGCAATTTGAGAAATATATTGAATGTTCGATCAAACAGTGATTTTTACATCGGCAAGGTTAATTATGACAGTAAGAAAATAAACATTTTTAAAGACAAAGAATCTAACCATACCATTATATTAAGAAAAAAGGAAGAATATATTTATGAACAAGAAATACGTATTTATACTATAAATGAAAAGCATCCTGATCCATTTTTCTATCTTCAATTATCTAATATTGAAGATTTAGTTGAAGAATTATGGGTATCTCCTTTTGTTGGAAATTGGTTTTTTGAAGATGTCAAATTGTTTCTTAAAAACAATGGAGTAACTCTAACTCCTCAACGATCATCTATAAAAGAACGGTAAAATGAAAAGAATCCTGTCCCCATTGCTGGAAACAGGATTCTTTTGCTTAATACATTAATCATTAATATCGAACTTCAATATATTTTCCAGTTCATCCATTTCTCTTTCAACTGAACTATCCAAAATCCTAGCATAAATCTTAGTCATAAGAATAGAACTATGTCCTAACATCTTAGATACAGATTCCATTGAGACATGATTTGCAAGCGTTACAGTAGTGGCAAAAGTATGTCTGGCACAGTGAGTTGTCAGATTTTTAGTAATGCCACATAACTCCGCAATTTCCTTCAAATAGGCATTCATTTTTTGATTCGTAGGAAAAGGCAAAAGAAAACCTTGTTTTCTTATTGGGTGCTTATCATATTTATCTAAAATAGCTTTTGCCTGTGGTAACAATGGTATATGTGACCATTTCTTTGTTTTCTGTCTCTGCATTTTAATCCACACCTTACCTGATGAGGTTGTATAAAGATGTTCTTGTGTTAAGTTCTTTGCATCAATAAAAGCTAAACCGGTGAAACAGCAGAATAGAAAAGCATCTTTAATCTGTTCCAATCTCTGAACTGTAAACGTTTTATTAAACAAAGTCTGCAATTCTCTCTCATCTAAGAACGGACGGTCTATATCCTCAATATGTAAACGAACCGAACTCAATGGATTCTTTTTAATATGACCTGCTTCAAAGGCTATCCGTAGAACCTTACCCAGATTACGCAAATACTTGACTGTCGTATTATTCCCTATGTTTTTTTCAGACCTAAGGAAAAATTCAAAGTCAGTTACGAATACATTATCAACTCGCTCTAATGGAATATCATCTTTGTTATATTTCGTTCTGATAAAATCCAAAAGGTGATTTCTTGTTGTATAATGACGCTCTAATGTAGCATAGGTATAGCCTTTTCCTATCAAAGCCTTCATCTTATCATTGTGTTCATCATAAGCAGAAAATAAAGTAACCTGTTTATAACTTATTATCCCCAGATAGTTATCTTTAATATTCGCTGCCGTTACTTCAATTCCTCTTTCTTCCAAATCACGCATCGAATCACAAAGTTTGATATATACATGATCCAAATAAGTATTCAAACTCTTAGCGGAAATAGAACTCCCTAATGCTCTATTCGTTTTTTGATTCCACAATGAAGGATTCACACTATGCTTAGCAACAAACTCCGCTCTTTCACCATTCAATGTTATTCTTACAAGAATAGGAACTTCTCCATTACTAAAAGGCTTATTCTTCCTTAGTAAATACGTTACTTTAAATGTTGTTTTCATCATAAAAACATGTCTTTTAAATGTTAAAAAGGTGTACGCATTTATGATTTAATTCATTGAATAACAAATCAGTACAACGGCAGCCAAAAGTTAAAAAGGTGCCAGCCATCACACCAAACTTTCGAAACACCGATTTGGCACCTAAACAGCCTTATTTCGATATGATTTATCTATTTCTGAGAAAGGAAAGAAAACGTCGTAACCATCTAACAACCTGCATAAAACAAAAAATCCCTCTAAGAACATCTTAGAAGGATTTTGCATTTTGTGCGGCTGAAGGGACTCGAACCCCCACGCCGTGAAGCACCAGATCCTAAGTCTGGCGTGGCTACCAATTACACCACAGCCGCATTTGGTTTGCGGTGCAAAGGTAAATCTTTTTTATTAATCTGCAAGTATTTCGGGGGAGATTTTATTTATATCAGGCTCTGACAGTTCTGAGCCGGACAAAAGGCGTGAGATAGCAGCTTCTATAATAGTGTCTTTTCCTTTCTGCATATCTTCTTTGGCTATGGCCACTTCCTGATCCGGGTCAATGCCAAACTCTGTATGTCTCTTGTCTGCATCAAGGATCGGGCAAGCGGAAAAACGGACACTCCACCCTATGGGTAACTCCGTTGTAAAAGGGAAACCGCTACCACCTCCGGTACGGTCACCCATAATCGTTACGTGGGGTAATAAACGCATCGTACTCACAAAATTATTCGTGGCACTGTAACAATGACGGTTCGTCAAAACGATAACCGGTTTCTGCCAGCGAAGCCGATCGGACGGAGAAAGATATAAAGGATAAGGGGTGGAAAAGTCATTATGCCCATTCCCTTTTTTATACATGACATAGCCGGTCAATATCTTTTCTTCCAGGAAACGCTGGGTGATCCGGTCCGAATTTGACATCGCACCTCCCCCGTTATTTCGTACGTCAAAGATGATACCTTTACAGTCTTTGAAATGCAGGAACATATTATCCAGATTACTTTCGCCTACCCCACTGGAGAAATTACCATAGTAAACATAACCCACCTGGTTATCAGACAGACATTTATATTTTAGTCCACCGGCAATTTTATAATCTGTCCCCAGATAATTCTTCTGTATGTCCGAATCGAAATTAGCCGGATAATCCTCATACCAGGCCCAGTAACGGGCCACATCGAATGAAGAGAACAGATTCGTATGCCCGTCCTTCAGTTCCGCCAACATTTTACCCAATACATCAAACAGATCGTACTGGCTCATCTGATCGTTGATCTGAAGGCTGTAACGGTCATGCACCTCATCCCAATCGATATTTTTAAATTCGAAGAAACAGTAATTCTCATCCAGAATCCGCCAAAGCGCCTCAAAGTTATCCCTGGGAGACGGATTATACTTATCCGCCTTCTCACAAGCAGGAAGAAGGATAACAGCCAGGAATAAACAATATAGGATACGTAATTTCATTTCACTTTCAATAGTAGGCACTGCTGTACTTATGCTTCTGTTTCAGGCGTTTCCCTCCGAAGGAATAAAACTCCTTCACCAGGCCGATCATAAAGGAATTGGATAAAACATGCGTCTTAATCCCGTTCACATCTGTCCGGTACATGCTATTCAGATAGCCGGCCCTCACCGTAAAATTTGCTATCGGAAAGTCGAAGGTAAAATAATTCCTCATGGCGAACTTATTATGAAGCGAACTGAACTTTATCACGCCGCTACGGTCTCCCTGGCTGAGATAATAATAAGGTTGACCTTTATGGATGGCAAACAGGGCACCGACAAACGGTATTTCCATCTGGTAACGGAAAGTCACCGGATAATTTCCAAACTTAAAACCATAAATTCCCATTGCCGAGAAGTTCAAATCCAGATCAGCCTTGCCCGAAGCCGGATTGTTCGTGTTACGTGTATTATAAATAAAGCCACCCGACAAACGACCTGAAAGGCCTGTCAGAACCTTCAGATTCGGCAACAGGTTGGTAAAGCGGTAATGATATCCAAGCGAATAGTCCACAAAACCCACATAATCGGTTGCCACGTCCGCAGCATTCCGGGTAGATGCAAACTCGACATTAAGAAACTGCTGGCGCGATACCTTATAATCCGCCAGCCGGACAATCTTCATCCGTTCATTCTGTATCCGTACACCCCATCCCGTATATTTCGTTTCTATCCCGGGAGTCAGGTAGGTATCCATTACATTGTAACCGCCTATTCCTATCATCGTCGCCTCATTGACCGATCGCGGAATTTCGTCTTCCACATTTTTGTCTGTCTGGGCCGCAAGCGGAAACACCAGACAAAAAGACAAAATCATCAGAAAGGCCAACGTCTTCATAGGCTATTCATCAAACAGCTTCATCTGCCCGGTTATTTCGTCTATAATATCCGAATCACTCTCTGTTTGCCCGGTATCGTCATTATCCGGATTACCTTCTCCACTCGTATCTCCCGGCTGTTCCGCAGGGGCGAAGCGGGTTGGTTCAAGCTCGTTGACTGTTTCCACCTCAAAGGTAGAGATACGTTTGCCTTTCGCTTTGAAGCCTTTCACTGCGATAAACTCTTCCGCATCCAGTACAAGAGGCTCGCGGAAAGCGTCATGACCACCAAATACCACCTCAATACGAGGATAAACCTCATCGGTAAGCAACATCAGGCGACTCTTCGGATTCTCACCCAGGAAGTTCTGTTTCTTGCTACCGGCTTCCAGTACGAAACGTTTCAGATACGGATATTTCTGGTCGGCATCATATAAGGCGGCCGTCCAGACTTTATTCGAGTTGAATTTCTCTATAATCTGTATATTGTCGTCGTAGTGATTGCTCAGATCAAAGTTCGTCGTATAGAAATCGCCGTTGCGTAAAACTACCAGGATCAGGTCATCGCTCTGGAATTCACCCAGTTCGTCACCGCGACCGTCATAGTTCAGGCGCAGCACGTCCCAGTCGAACCAAACCTGACGTCCTCCCAACGTAGAACTACCCTTCTGTTTCAGGCTGATCTTATGCACATCCGCCTTTGTCAGGATATTTCCCATCGAGCCACGTCCCTTAATGGCGATCTCGCTGAAATCCTTTTCAAACACAAGCAATTTCTGGCGGGGTTTTGGTTTGAGGATCACTTTAACCGTTTCAGCTTCCCCATTAGGGTTCGCACTGAAATATAATACTCGCGAGCCCTCCGTTCCTTTCGTCACGTCATATTCCTTATCACGTGTCACACCGGTGACGGCAAAGCGTTTGATGTAGTTATAGCCGACTTTTCCATCGCGGTAAATAACATTGTAAATAGTGCGGGTATCGTTACGTTTGAATACGTTCACATACAAAACATCTTTCCCGACAAACATCTTATCGCTGACCTTCACTATCTTATAAGTTCCGTTACGATAGAACAGGATGATATCGTCTATATCCGAACAGTTACAAACATATTCATCTTTCTTGAGGCTCATTCCCATGAAACCTTCCGCACGGTTGATATAGAGCTTTTCGTTTGCTTCCACCACCTTCGTTGCTTCGATCGTGTCGAAGTTGCGGACTTCGGTCATACGCGGATAATTCTTGCCGTATTTTTCCTTCAACATGGTAAACCAGTTGATCGTATAGTCTACGATATTATCCAGATGATGATTGATACGCTCGATCTCTTCGCGAATCTGGGCAATCAATGCATTGCTCTTTTCCGAGTTGAATTTAAGGATACGTCCCATCTTGATCTCCATCAGCTTGAGGATATCTTCACGGGTTACTTCACGGATAAAATCAGGCTTGAACGGAGTCAGGCGCAGGTCGATATGAGCCACGGCCTCATCCATATCCTTCGAGTTTTCAAACTCTGCATCCTTATAAATACGTTCTTCAATAAATATCTTTTCGAGGGAAGCGAAGAAGAGTGTTTCTTCCTGCTCGGCTTTCTGTATCTGTAATTCAGTACGCAACAGATGCAGCGTATCGTCTGTCGAATGGCGCAACACGTCGCTCACTTTGAGGAAGTGAGGTTTGTTGTCCATGATCACACAACAGTTAGGCGAAATGCTGATCTCACAATCTGTAAAAGCATACAAGGCATCGATCGTTTTGTCTGACGATACGCCCGGAGCCAGATGCACCAGGATTTCTACATCTTTCGCCGTATTGTCATCGACTTTCCGGATCTTGATCTTTCCCTTGTCGTTTGCTTTCAAGATGGATTCGATCACGGAAGAGGTCGTTCTTCCGTATGGAATTTCGCTGATAACCAATGTCTTGTTATCCAGCTTGGTTATT
The DNA here is from genome assembly GCF_023656795.1 of Parabacteroides caeci. NCBI lineage: Bacteria > Pseudomonadati > Bacteroidota > Bacteroidia > Bacteroidales > Tannerellaceae > Parabacteroides > Parabacteroides caeci. Next base: position 39,541 of record NZ_JAMOKT010000033.1, on the reverse strand, counting down.
TTAGCACGGACTTTTACCGAACCGCCGCGCTCACCGTCATTATATTTAGAGACATCGACATAACCTCCTGTCTGAAAATCAGGATATAAAGCGAAGTCTTCCCCCTTCAGGTAAGCTATCGAAGCATCCAGTAACTCGTTAAAATTATGAGGAAGTATTTTAGAAGAAAGACCGACAGCAATACCTTCCACTCCCTGGGCCAGCAGCAAAGGGAATTTCACCGGCAAAGTAACCGGTTCTTTATTACGCCCATCATAAGATAGCTGCCAAAGGGTAGTCTTCGGATTAAAGACTGTTTCAAGAGCAAATTTGGAAAGACGTGCTTCGATATAACGGGGAGCAGCGGCACCGTCACCGGTAAGGATATTCCCCCAGTTTCCCTGGCAATCGATCAGCAAGTCTTTCTGTCCTAACTGTACCAGCGCATCCCCAATAGAAGCATCTCCATGAGGGTGAAACTGCATGGTATGCCCCACGATATTGGCGACCTTATTATACCGTCCGTCATCCAAACGCCTCATCGAGTGCAAGATACGACGCTGCACCGGTTTCAGACCGTCATTGATATGCGGCACTGCACGTTCCAGGATCACGTACGAAGCATAATCCAAAAACCAATCCTGGTACATCCCCGACAGATGATAGGATATACGTCCTTCACCCTTCCCGGGTATTTTATATTCCGAATGTGTAGTAGAATCAGATTGCCCACCATTTTCCTGTGAGTCTGTATTTGTCTGTTCTATTTCCTCGTTCTTGTTTTCTTCTGTGAAATCTTCAATATCCTCTGGTTTCATATACTTATATGGTGCTCTATCTTCTTTTTCAGCCTCTGCCGGAAAGTAAATTCCAGCGTGTAAATATACGAAATATTGGCGAGATAATAAAAAAGCATTATTGTTTCAGTGAGATATCTGAATTCTCCCTATATTTGTCTCCTCAAAAATTTAGCGTAATGCTCACACTCGATAAGATTTATCAGGCATCTTTTGCCCTGAAAACGGTTATCCGTCGCACCGACCTGATCAGTGCGCCCAATATTAATCCGGATTCTCATATCTATCTGAAACCGGAGAACTTACAGATCACGGGATCATTCAAAGTCCGCGGTGCCTGCTTCAAAATCGCCCAACTGACAGAAGAAGAGAAGGCCAAAGGCGTCGTAGCCTGTTCTGCCGGTAATCATGCACAGGGTGTCGCCCTGGCTGCCACCACCCATGGCATCAAGTCGCTGATCTGCCTGCCGGACAATGCACCGATCTCCAAGATCGAGGCTACCAAATGGTACGGTGCCGATGTCTGCCTGGTCGAAGGCGTGTACGACGACGCTTACCAGAAAGCCCAGAAACTGAGAGATGAAAAAGGATATACGTTCGTCCATCCTTTTGATGACGAAGACGTTATTGCCGGACAAGGGACTATCGGACTGGAATTGTTGGAACAGTTGCCCGACCTGGATGCCGTAATCGTTCCGATAGGCGGCGGGGGACTTATCTCCGGCGTCGCCTTTGCAATCAAACATCTGAATCCGAATGTAAAAATATACGGCGTACAGGCCAGTGGTGCACCAAGCATGCTGAACTCCATCGAGCACAATAAAATCGAACGGATGGGATTCGTCCGTACCATTGCCGACGGTATAGCCGTAAAAGAACCGGGTGAACATACATTTGAATATTGTAAAAAGTATGTGGATGAAATCGTTACAGTCAACGACGATGAGATTTCAACCGCTATCCTGGCCCTGATCGAACAGCACAAATTAATCGCCGAGGGAGCAGGTGCAGTAGCCGTAGCGGCAGCCATGTTCAATAAAGTTCCCATAAAAGGTAAAAAAGCGATCTGCCTGGTATCGGGAGGAAATATCGACGTAACGATCCTGTCTCGCGTTATCGGACGCGGTTTGCAGAAATCCGGCCGGTCTTACACCATGACGATCGAACTGGTCGACAAGCCCGGACAGTTACAGCATGTTTCTGAAATTATTGCCCGTACCGGAGCCAATGTGGTATCCGTCCATCACGAACGAGTTAGCCATACCGCCGACATCAACGGCTGCTATCTCCGTCTGGAAATGGAAACACGCAACCAGGAACATATCGACCAGATACAATATACGCTGACAGCAGCGGGGTATAAGATTATTCCGGGATAATAATTATCCTCAATCAGTAGCATGCCTGTGGTAAAGTAATAGCATAATAGTGTCAGCCATCCTAACACTATTATGCTATTACTTTCAGTACTACTGTATCAATGGTGTGAAACCTTTGCTTCCTTTCCCATCTTTACTACGAGCTTTCCTCCTTTCAAGACATCTTCCTGTGATATTTTAAAATTATTCACCGGCTTTCCGTTCAAAGTTACCGACTGAATGTATTTATTTTCCTTGGATGCACCGGGAGCTTCGATCACAAAAGTTTTTCCCCGACCATACTTACCGTCCAGGCGAATCGTTATTTTCGGATAACGGGGGGATGCCAGTTCATAGAAAGGCTTTTCCGAACAACCTCCCTCCATCTGGAACAGGCCAATGGCACTCATAACAAACCAACTACTCATTTGCCCCAGATCCTCATCACCCGGATAAGCGTCATAAGGGGTAGTCCCGTAATACTGTTCCTGTATAGCCCGTATCCATTTCTGTGTCAGATGGGGAACGCCTGCCCAGTTAAAAAGATAGGCCACTTCCATAGAGGTCTCATTCCCATGATTGATTGGGAATGCAGAGAAATTATCTCCTGCCGCATTAAAGTTGGCATGAGCAGACTGCTCCATCGCTTTATCCAATCGATCAACAAAACGTTCCTTACCAACCTCACGAATTAACTTCTCCGGGTTATGAGGGACAAACCAAGAATAGTTGAAAGCATTCCCTTCCGTAAATCCGGGAGTATGATACGGGTCGAAAGGTTCCACCCATTTTCCATGTTCATCTTTCGGACGGATAAAACCGGACTCGGCATCAAACAGGTTATACCAGCTGTCAGACCGTTTGTCGAAGAAATGAAAATCGTCTTTCTTTCCCAGTATTTTAGCCATTTGCCCCAGACACCAGTCATCGTAAGCATATTCCATCGTATTGGAAACGGTACCTTTTCCTGCCGGAATATATCCGTATTCCATATAGGGAACTAAATTCTCAACACCAACAGTTCCACCGCCTTCGTATTTCTGAGGAGGTGTCGTCATCATCTTTTTCAAACCATCATACGCGATATTCAGGTCAAAGTCACGTATACCACTTTGCCAGGCTCCCAGAATCTGAGAGATCGGATGCATGGCAACCATAACACCGGTATGTTCGATTCCGGCAGGGTCCGTATTGAACCATCCGCTATTCTGATATAACTGAATAGCCGAACGAGCCCATTGGCTGGATATTTCAGGGGTAATCAAGTTAAACAACTGCTGGTTATTCCAAAATGTATTCCAGTATTCACCACTGACAATACAATCATCCGGTTTCTCCAACTGCCTGATCCGCTCGTCTTCATCTACAAAACGACCATCCGCATCGCTCCAAGTTGCTTTAGCTGCCAGGGCACGATAAAGATTCGTATAGAATTTTTTCTTTTGCAGGTAATCATCTGTTTCAATCGCTATCCTGCCCAGATATTCGTCCCAGACAGAACGAGCGTTATCCACGACTTTCTCAAAATCCCAGCCAAACGGATCAGCCAGTTCCTGTTTCAGGTTATTCCGTGCCCCAGCCATATCAACCAGAGAAACACCCGAGCGGACAAGAATCTCTTCATTCTCCTTCGTCTTATAATTTAGGAAAATACCGACATCACCTTTGCCGTCTATCTGCGTGATATTCTGTTTTATTTCAGCAGGAGTCTCAAACTCGTGATTCCTATTCCATCCAGGGATATAACCGGTTACCGGTTTAACACCTTCGTTCACCCATCCCCCCATCGAGTCAAAAGGCTTACTAAATTGAAGGACAAAATATAACGTATAACTCTGCTCCAACGTATAACCGGTAAAAGCATTGTAATAAGTCGCATATCCTTCTATCTCAGTATCATTCACTTTCGTGATATGCGCATTCACCAGATTATGCGGATACTCGTTGGGAGTAAACATATCGATCAGAATCCGGGCATCTTCCCTGGCCGGAAAAATATACCGTTGCAGGGCTGCACGACGCGTTGCCGTAATCTCCGCCTTAATCTTTGTGTCGGTCATATAAACGGAATATCTGCCTATTTCAGCTTTTTCGGAAGCCTTATCGATACGCGAACGATAACCTTCATCGGGAAAATCCTCCCGTCCGGGATTTACTTTCAGTTCCCCACAGGTAGGCTGCATCAGGAATCCGGTCATGGTCCAGTCGCTGAAATGATTGAAGCCCATGATATTTTCAATCGTATATTCATATCCGGCTTTCCATATCTCATCCTGGTTATCAGGGGCGATCTGCACCATACTCAACGGGAGACTCGGTCCGGGTTTAAACATCCAACGTGAATTACCGGTACCCATCAGCAGGTCGACATCATCCGAATAAGAATGAAGAGGCTGCCGGCTACGGGTAATTTCTCCTTTATAAACAATCTCCTTGCCATCCTGAATCGTGAACTGCAAAGTTTCCTGTTTGTCATTGGTCTTAGCAGCAGGCATCCATATCTCCTGGATACTCTCGCCCGTTTCAATCACACGCGAAACCGGCTGGCATCCCTCTATCCGGAACGTCAGTTCCCGGGAATGGTCAAACTGGTTCATATCCACCAGGACCGGTTGCATACGTTCCCCGTTTTCTTTCCGGTATTCGAACGGAGCTGCTTTGACAGAACGTATCAGGGAAGAAGAGGCTTTCCCCAGCCGGATGCCGGCCGGTGCTTCCAAACGGATACAATCAAAAATCGCCCAGGTTCCTTTAATTGTTCCCAACTGGATTTTATTCATCCCGGCAGTAAGCCACGCAGCAGGAAACTGTATTTTTATTTCTTTCGCCTTTCCGGTCTCCTTATTCGTAAGTAACTCTCCTGAGTTTTCTCCGTTCAACTCCTCCTCAAACCGGTTACCGTTTATCTCTACCCGTATCTTCACAGGATGGCTGTTATGCGCCCCGGTAAAGAAAAAAGTCAGGAAACATTCTCCCTGCGCAGAGACCTTATCCAGATTAAAAAACACAGCAGGGAAATGGCGGGGATGGAACCCGGCCCAATATCCGCCGCCAGCCCAGCTATCCAGTGGTCCCGGCAAAACATAAGGCCAATGCTTACCGGCCGACGAATAACCGACATAAAAAGATTTCTCCCCTCCGAAATTAGCCAAAAAACTATTATAGTTATCGGGATACAAAGCAAACTCGGCAGCTGAATTATCCTGCTTGCCTATTTCAAAAAGGACCTTATTCCCGGCATATAATCCGGAAGACGATAAAAACAAGAATAGAAATAAGAATAAATGTTTCATTTCGATCATTAGAATTACAATCTGAATAACTAAAAAAACTGTTTTGAATTTATCTTTTGTTCTATTCTTTCTATTAAGGAAACCAAACAGTAAATTCAAAACAGTTTCTAAATTACAAAATAAAAGTAACCTTCACTACTGAAAAATAGCAAATAGTTGCCTATTTGATGGATTATTATTGTTTTTTACTTCCAATAAATCAGTATCCCGGATTTTGTTTTATTTTTCCCTGAGATTCATCTATGATATTTTGTGGAATAGGGAATAATTCCATATGTGGTTGTGCTGATGTATAGCCTTCTTCATGAGCCGTAGAAATCAGTTTTCCATGACGTATCAAATCCCTGCGACGATGTCCTTCACAAAATAACTCTCTCCCTCTCTCATCTAAAATGAAATCACGGAATGCATCTTTGCTAGCTGTGGCTACTGCTGGTATTGAATTAGGTAAGCCTACCCGGACACGAACCTGCTCCACATAAGAAATAGCTTCCTGTGTAGGTCCATTTTGTTCATTGATAGCTTCGGCTAATTCCAGTAACACATCCGAATAACGATGAACCACCACATCATTGCCTGAATATTCGGTTGTCTGTTTCGGATCTTCAGGATATTTGAAAGGAAGAGCTCCCTTTTCAAGATATTGATAATTATCACGAGTCGCTAACACTGAATCCGTAGCCCCTTCCGGCAAATATTTAAACTCTCCAACCAAAGAATTCAAGCGATCATCCCCCTTTTCATATTTATCATAAAAACACCAGGGAGTGTTATGAACATACCAACGTTGTATTTTATCGTTTTTCAGGGGATATCCCGGAGGTGCAATGTGCGTCATCCACATATTTCCTTCCCCCCCTTCTGAAAGACAAGGTATAGCCCATATGATTTCATTATTTTTAGCATTTTCAACAGAGAAAACGGAAGAATAACTTGGCTGTAAGCTATATCCCAGCTTCAAAATCTCTCGACAAGTGGCTTCTGCTTCCTGCCAACGCTTTTCTTGCATATACAACTTCACCAATATGGCATAAGCTGCTCCTTTAGTAAAGCGTCCCCAATCGTTTGATGCGTAAGTCGAAGGCAATACTGAAGCCGCACTTTTCAGGTCATTCTCTATCAACCTAACGAATTCTTCTTTGGGAAGGCGTTCCAGGATCACTTCATTCTCCGGATTACGTAATATTTCCGGGTCCATTACAACTCCCGCCGTTCCATAAAAATCATATAACATAAACATATACTGGCCACGAGCACACTGTACTTCCGCTATCAGCTCCTGTTTACGGGTTTCATTCATCGGAGTACGTTGCAGATCATCCATCAAAAGAGTTGCCCTGCTGACATGTTTTATAAAGTTAGTATAATGTTTCGTCACGTTCCCCTCCGTAGAGGACCATAAGAAACGTTCCACCACCTCCAGGTCGTTCCGCTGTAATCCCATTTCGTCTGTAACCAGATTGGATTCCATAAAATAACTGGCGACATGGGCACTGAATATACTACCGCCCCATCCTGCTACAAACGGATTATATATAGCCGTAACAGCGGCCCGTGCATCATCTTCATTCTGAAAATAATTTTCCGGAATAATCTTGTCATTCACTACAGGATCCAAATCCAAACAAGAGGTCAGCCCCAAAGTACAAACAGCCAACAATGATATTGTATTTTTAAAATAAGTCTTCATAATCTATATTTATCAGAAAGTTATATCAACGCCAAATGAAACAGTCAATTGAGTCGGATAAGCTGCCATGCTATCCATTTCAGGGTCTACACCGCTATACTTCGTAATAACGAACGGATTCTGTACATCCCCGTAAACACGAAGATTCTGTATGACCTTATCCAGATTCTTGATTTTAGGCAACGTATATCCCAACGTAATATTCTTACAACGAAGGAAATTCGCATTTTCCAACCAGAAATCAGAACTCCGGTCGTACGGATTCATGATGCTGGAAGGATATTTGCCAGTCGGATTATCATGCGTCCAACGATCCTTTACAGCAACAGCCATGTTCACTCCATTTTTCAAGAACCAAGAACGTTTCAAATACCAGTCATAAGCTGGATTTTCCAATTGTCTGCCGAAATAACCATAGAAGAATATATTCAGGTCAAAACCTTTATATGCAAATGTATTACCAAAACCCAAATAAAATTTAGATGTTTTCGTTCCCAGGTAAATGATATCGGCATCATCCAGTTTACCGTCCGGCCCTTCCTTCAGGTTTCCGTTTTCATCACGTCCATTCAAGTCTTTATATTTAATCATACCCGGTTTAGCATTAGGCATATGGGGTAATTTGCAAGTACCATCCGGATTCATGTCTTCCGGCTGTACCAAACCGTCGGATATATACAGATAATACGGATTCAACATGTCTTTCTCGCTTTCATAGATCGCTTTCTTCCATTGAGGATTTCTTTCCAACCAACGGTCACGATACAAAGAAAAGACAACGTCAGTCGACCAAGTAAACTCACCGATCAAGTTACGGGTATTGATTCCCAATTCGAAACCTTTACTACCTTTCGCTCCGATATTGGCCATCACTTTGCTTATCGGATTATATTGCATCAATACTTTTTCATCCAACAAATCATCCACACGGCGAGTAAAGAACTCCATAGAACCGGTAATCCGATTTTGGAAAAAGCCGAAATCAAGACCGACATTCAATTCCGTAGTTGTTTCCCACTTCAAATTCGGATTTGCCAACTGGCTTTGTGCTACACCTACAGATTGCTGGTCGCCGAAATTATAATTATAACCCGTCGAATACAGAGCCAATGCATTATTTCCGATATTAGAGTTACCAGTCTGTCCTAGACTGACACGCCATTTCAAATCGGAAATAAGATCCTGTTCCTGCATGAATTGTTCATTGACCATACGCCATGCCAAAGCCACAGACGGGAAATAACCCCACTTATGATTCTCTGCAAACTTTGAAGAAGCATCACCACGCATAGTGGCAGAGATCAGATAACGATCGGCATAATTATAATTTACACGAGCAAAAACAGACCCTAATACCTCTTCACTACCATACGAGCCGACAGACGGTTTCGTATTTTCACCGGCTGCCAGGTTATTCCATTTAAAAGCATCCGTGATAAAACGGCTATTACCCGCATTAAAACCATTGGAAGAAAAATGTTGATAAGAATAACCGGCCATTGCAGAGAAATTATGTACCTCATTGAATGTCTTCGCATAAGAAGCAGTCAGATCAAACAACTTGCTTGAACGGTTAGAATACGATTTAGATGCTTCACCTCCAGCTTTCTGGCCATATAATGTGGTTTTAGGCACATACGTATTACGTTCGCCTTTTTCTTGTTGGAAACCGGCATTCATTTTTAAATCCAATCCTTCAAACGGTGTAAGAATCAAATAGAAATTTCCTAATAATTGATTAATCGTACTTTCATCAGTCATATCCAACAGAGATACAGCATTTGCCAAATAAGGCTGGTCCGGATCCAACGTATAATTACCTTCTTCATCATAAATAGGGATAGAAGGATTAGCATTCATAGCAGCCCTGATAACTCCGGCATTTTCATTTCCTCCATCTCCCAACGGCACATTATTGCTCTTTACCTGGCTGGCATTGAAGTTAATGCCTGTTTTAATATATTTCCCTAATTTCTGATCAAAGTTGGCTCGACCTGAATAACGCTGAATGCCATTATTCTTAACTACTCCCTGATGATCATAATAATTTCCGGAAATATAATAAGATGTCTTATCCGTCCCTCCGGTCAAAGACAAATTATGCTGTGTGATGACACCGTTTCTTTCCACTGCTCCCAACCAGTCTGTTGTCTGAGCATTGGCTATCTGATCCGCTGAATATTTCGGACTAAAAGGTGCTACTGTTGACGGATCCGTGTTTCCATAAGGGCCAATCTTATTATCAGACAAATAGTCTTCATAAAGAACCCGGTTTGTTTCTGTCATGAATCCTTGAGCATCAAGCATATCTATCTGTTTGACTCTTTTCTGAAAAGAAACAGAACCGGAATATTCTACTTTTGGTTTTTCACCTTCTTTACCGCGTTTAGTCGTGATCAATACAACGCCATTAGCAGCCCGAGCTCCATAGATAGCTGTCGCAGAAGCATCTTTCAGAATTTCAATAGAAGCGATATCCGCCGGATTGAGATTATTCAAAGGTGACTTATTGCCGGAACTATATCTGTTACCACTTCCAGGCTCCATATTCTCTGTCGAGATAGGAAAACCGTCAATCACATAGAGAGGACCGCTATTTCCTGCACCGCCGGACGCATTGCCACGAATCTGCATCCAAACACCGCCACCGGGCTGTGCGCTTTGTAACGACACTTGCATACCGGCAGCCTTTCCGGTCAACATCTGTCCCAAAGACATATTGCCTGCCTGAGGCAAATCCTCAGCCTTTACCTGCGTGATCGCACCGGTCAGATTACTTTTTTTGACGCTACCATAACCGATTACCACTACTTCTTCGAGGCTTTTTGTATCCTCTTTCATTGTCACATTGATAATTGTTTTATCTTTTACAGGGATCTCCTGTGTCAGGTAGCCTATATAAGAAATTGAGAGTACAGCGTTAGATGGTACATCCAACGTGTAGTTGCCATCCAAATCTGTTGTTGTTCCATTAACCGTTCCTTTAACAAGGATGTTGACCCCAATAATCGGTTCCCCGTTTGAATCGGTTATTACTCCGGATACTTTTTTCATCTGTTGGGGTTCTGACAGAGCCTTTGAATTGCCTACACTTCGTAAAGAAATATAATTATTGGCAAATTCATAGGAAATACCCAAATTCTTCAATGCATTGTCCAAAACCTCAGAAATCGTCTTGTTCTTTGCATTCACTTTTACCATCAGGTTCAAATCAATATCATTCTCGCCATAAATGAAAAGGTAGTTTGTCTGTTTCTCTATTTCTGTGATCAGTTTATCCAAAGAAACTGTCTTTTCGTTGATTGTAACCCGCACATTCTGGGAGTTGGAGGTCGTTGCATGGGAACAGAATACGGCAACGAGAACTAAAAAGATGGATAATCTCATAATACGAATAAAATGCTTTATTTCAATATCTTTGCATACGTTGAATAATAGCAATAAGTTTTTTTTCATAACTTTGCTTCTAATTTAAAGTTTATACTGTTTTTATCAGAGTTCAAAAAAGAAATAGTATTACTTTCAGGGACAGATGGTGGTACATCTGTCCCTTTTTACTATTCCTCAGGAATAATTTTTCTTATCTCATAGGCTATATGTGTTTTTAATGGTGAAACATATTAATAAATCTCTATCCGGTTATCATTCTCATGAATTCTGAATTTGAATTTATGTACTCCCTGGAGAGCTTTCAATATATATTCAATTTCATCACTCTGACGAAACTTACCTGAAACTTTACGATCCAGATTCGTAGCCCGGTTTAATTCAAATTTTACATTATACCATAAAGAAAGGTAATTCAATATCTCAGAAAACGGAACACCTGCAAATCTAAATATTCCATTCTTAAGATATTCCTCATTGTCAAAGACGTGAGATATTTTGACAAGGCAATTATTTTCCAAATAAGCTTTTTCATTGGGCTTAAGTATCATACTATCATCCTGATTTTCCCTGTTGTAGACATGTACTGAGCCTTCAACCAAATCCGTTTCAAACCGGGGAGATTCCGAATAGGCAAAAACATTGAATTTTGTACCCAACACTTTAACATCATATTTCTGTGTCTTGACAATAAACGGTCTTTGGGGATCTTTACAGACAGAAAAATACCCCTCCCCATCTAGTTCTATAATACGATTATCCTTATTAAACTCATTGGGTACAATAACTTTTGTCCGTGGGCTAAGCCACACCTTTGTTCCATCCGCCAATGTTATGTGAACACGTTGACCGGCCGGAACATCCACCTGTGTATGGAAAGATTGTCCTGACCCTGTTCCATACTTCGTCATCAACCAGGTTCCAGCTACAGCTAAAAGAATCACTGAAGCATATCTCAACATATTAAAAATAAGATTCCGGTATTTCTTCCTGTTTACTTTTTCATACAACTCATGCATCTTTCGAGAACTCCATTCCTCATCTCCTCTCTGAGAGGCCATAGATGACAAGGCAGTCAGTACCTGTAACCGGGCATATTCCTGCCTGCTCTTCTCACTGGCATTGATTTGGTCAAAGAGTTTGTCTTTTTCAGTAACAGTTGTTTCGTCTGTCAGGTATTTATATAGTTGTTCTTCCATAAAAAAGAATGAGTTGTTTTAACTTATAACGAAATAAATAAAAAACACCCCTACATGAAAATTGAAAAAAATGAACTCGGTGAGATAAATACTAGATAATAAATATAAATAAGGGAAGATAATCCTTCAGCTCAACTCTCAGTTTCCGGATCGCGGTCGTCATTTGATTCTCGACTGTTTTTGTAGATATATTCAGCTTTTCAGCAATCTCCCTGTTTTTCAGGCCTTCCATCCGACTGAGGATAAAGACCTCGCGACATTTCTCCGGCAAAGAGTTTATCGCATTATTCAATATAATTTCTATATCTTCATTTGAAAGCGCGTTTTCGTCAAATTGCTGTAAAGCATATATCTTAAGTTGTATCTCCTTATCGAAAACAGTTTTGAATTCTTCTTTCCTGCGCTCAAGAAGTTTTTGCTGCCTTAACTGGTCTATACATTTGTTTTTTACCAACGTAAACAGGAAGGCGTTCAAGTTTGTCAATGTATTCAGTAGCTCCTGGTGTTCCCATAGATAAATAAAAATGTCTTGTATAATATTTTCTGCATCTTCTGTAGACAAAACGAACTCACGGGCAAAACGTACCAACTTTGGAAAGTATATAGAATATACTCTCGAAAAGTCAGACTTCTTATCATTTTGTATATGTAAGTTTACTATATCCATTTGAAGATTTTCCGGTAATACAGGCAAAAATATAGAATTATTCCATTAATAATCTATTTTAACGTATTATTTTAAAAAAGATAGAAATAGATATTGTATTAAAAAAATATTATTCCAAATCAGAAAACTAGCAGAATGAACAAGAATCAGCCTATCTTTGTTTCTTTGGAAAACATATACATTTCAAGACGTGAAAATATTAATAGTATGCACAGGCAATAGTTGCCGCAGCCAGATGGCACAAGGATGGTTACAGTCTTTCGATAAAAATCTGAATGTTTGTTCAGCCGGGACAGAGCCTGCCAAAGAAGTAAATCCGTTGGCAATCAAGACAATGAAGTCCTCAGGGATCGACATCAGTCATCACACGCCCAAATCGATCCATGAATATCTGAACGAACCCTGGGACTATGTTATTACCGTTTGCGGTGAAGCAAACGAAAATTGCCCGGTCTTCAATGGGAAAGTAAGGCAGCGCCTGCATATCGGCTTTTATGATCCTTCAAGAGCCCAGGGGACTCCCGAATTCATTGAAAGTGAATTTCGCCGGATATGCAATCAGATCAAGACCAAGATGTATGATTTCTATACCGACGAAATACTCAATGGTGATGGCGGGCCAACCTGTACCTGCGGGGCGAACAGGTTTTGCAGATGTAACTGATACGAACAGGAATAACAGCCGGCAAGCTACCAGACAATCATTTATTTGCCGGCATTCATTACTCCCGAATCATTATCCTGGTTATATATCTTCTTCCCGTTACTCTGGTATTTACGACCGAACCGGAAATTCCAGGCAAGAGTCAGGAAAAAGGCATGAGAGCTTTCATTGATATAATTCTCCTTGTACGAGGAAACATACTTATTCCAGTTTTCATAAATCCGTTTATAGTTATTGGCAAAAGGATTGATCATACCGGCTCCAACTGAGAACTGTTTATAATTATACCGGACCATCAGCATATGAAGATTCTCTCCGCTCGACATTTTCTCTCCCCAGAAACTATTCCGGCGGTTGTAAATACTGAACATAGCCGTCAAATGTTTATACTGCCCCATTATCTCTGCACGATAATACCAGTTCGTATAGGTATGCCGGTAATCTTTCCCATCACTCCAGTAACGGTTCACGCCTCCGCTAAGAGAAAATTGCAGAATATTCCATAACATACCGGCCCGCAGGTTCAACTCGCCATTCAAGGACTGAAAACCCTCCTGATTTTCATAAGTATGAATAAACATGCCATTCTCAATAAAAGTAGATTCCATTATCGCTTTCGGAGCATTCCGATAACGGGAAGACAAGCCGACAGAGACTTTCCCCTTCCGGTATTCCATATACAAATCAGCCTGGTAACGGTTGTACGGATTCAGATCCGGATTTCCCCGCTGTATCTGCATCGAATCAATCAGCTGCTCGACAGCACTCAACTCCGACAGTGCCGGCGGATTGTTCGCCAGGCTGCCATTCAGGCGCGCATAGAAATTATCAGAGAAAGCATAACGGAAAGAAAAACGAGGCCAGAACGTATAGGTCTGATAACCATCTTCCCCTTCCTGTTTCAGCCATGAACGGGTAACGCCCACACCCAACGAATAATTGAGCTTTTGCCATTTGCCCTGAAACTCGGTATATAAATAGGTATCCAACTGTTTCATCTCCGTTTTATATGTCACATTTCCATCATAGGTATTCTCCGAAAAGGCTTGTGAATGTTTCAGTCCTGCACTTAACCGGCCTTTTTCAAAGCCCTTTTCATAAATACCTTCACCAATCACGGAATATTTATTCCCTTTTACACCGGAGTAGATACCGGTCAGCAACAGATCGTTCTGCTTTTCCTGATAAGTACGCCTGGAGTCGGTGTAGATATATGTTCCGACCAGGTTGAGCGCCAGAAACTGTTTATGCTTCAGGTTCTGCTGATAATATAAATCAACATACGGACGATGTGTGTATGTGTTATTGTTGTCCCGCATATCCGTTACATGGTCCGGATACTCAACGTTATACAACTCACTTCTGTAATCCGTATGCGGTTGCAGATACCCCCAGTAACCCAGCTTTGCATTCAGCAGGTATTTATCCGGTTCTTGATAATTATAGGTGAAAGAACCGCCATGATTCAGTTCCTGAAAATGTCCGGGCTGCCCTTTTTCATACCGGTGCAGGGAGGTACCGTCTTCAAAGAGGAAAGATTCTTCGTTCGTGCGCCAACATTTGTAAAAGTCACGCGGACTGGCATAATAACTCAGGCCAAACTCTGATTTCTTATGATTCAATTTAGCAGATATTTCATCATTATGGAATACGACATGCGGGGAATTCATCATATCCAGGCTGACGGAGCCACCCGTTTCGTACCGGCGGGTGATATAATTCAATACGGCTTCGGCATCTCCGTAACGCAGGCCGGGATTCTCTAGATATTCAATACGTATGATATCGTTCGGCTGTAATGCGGAAATATCCTTTGCATCCACTTTCGCTCCATTCAGACAAAGCTGTACGGAGCCACCGCCGGAAACACTGATATCCCTTGTCATCGGATTCACCTGAATGCGCGGCAACATTAGGGCCTGAAGCAAATTCACCCCATTTGTAGAGGCTGCCAGCTGTTGTTTATTGGGAAATACGATCTTACGATCCGCCCGGTTGACAATATTGGCGGCTGTAACTGTCACCTCATCGAG
Organism: Parabacteroides caeci; assembly: GCF_023656795.1. NCBI lineage: Bacteria > Pseudomonadati > Bacteroidota > Bacteroidia > Bacteroidales > Tannerellaceae > Parabacteroides > Parabacteroides caeci. The sequence continues at coordinate 24,474 of NZ_JAMOKT010000033.1, read as the reverse complement.
TTGTTCCGCAGTTTCATTCAATGTTAGTTTTCCCAAATCAACTGACTTGGAAAGGCCATTCAGATCGGTTATATTATCTGTATACCCAATAGCGGAAATAATCAGACGATAACTGCCTGTTTCTATTTTTTCCAACTGAAAACGTCCCTTCGTATCAGTCGATACACCTGTGATAAAAGTTGAATCGAGCGTTTGCAACACGACATTGGCAAATTCAACAGAAGCATCCGTGTTTCCATCTGTCACCATTCCGGAGACCTTTATCTTTTGCGCATAACATAGACTGACTGACAGAACAGCACCTAAAATAAATAGATATATTCTTTTCATATAACATAGAATTTGAGTGATTATCTGAAGGCAAAGGTAGAGCCTCCGCAGTAGACAACCTTAAATTCCATGTGGACAAAGAATACCGGATACCTGTACAATCATGCACAGTTAAACACCTAATAAACAAGCAAATAACAGAGTCTGTATTTTTCAAGTGGACAAATCACCCCATCAAAATCCCCACAGATAGACATCGGCCGGTTGATCCTTCCCGATCAACTCGTTTTTCCCCTGATTAATCCGCTCCTTTATACGCTGTTTCCGTTTGGTGACAGAAGAGGGAGCAATACTATACAACCGGGCAATAGCCGAAGTGGACAGTTGTAATTTAATCAGGCAGCAGCACTGGATATCTTCTTCCGTCAGCAACGGGAAAGAAGCGCGAAGCCGCCGGGTGTAATTATTAAATATCTTATCTATCAATTTATAAACGGCAGGCCAGTCTATATCCGACAGATTACGGACTTCTCCTTTGTACAAACGTTCCAACTCTTTATATTGCAAGATAACCTGAAGAGACAATTGTTTCGTGCTGGTTGTAAGCGCTTGGTTTTGTATGACCATCCGCTCATACGAATCCATTTCAACGTTTTTTTCCGGGATATTCTGAGCATATCGGGTCATTTCCTGTTGCAGCTGCTTCTTTTCCCGGTTCAATAGCTCATTCTCCTGACGGATCCGTTCAATTTCAGAGAGCCGGTCGTTCAATTGCTGTTCGACTATTTCTTCCTGCTCTGACTGGCGGGCTGACAATTGTTCGATCGCCTCCTCATTTTGCCGGATCAGCTGTTCCTTTTCGCTTAATGCAATCTGGTGCAGTCGCATCTGTTCTTTCATCTGCCGGATAAAACGTTCCTTCTTCAATAATTTACGTTGGTATAAATAAGCCAGGAAGAAAATCAGGCAAGCGGCTGCCGACAGGATATAAAGAGCCAGGCGGTGGTTCCGGTCTTTTTGAATCTTCAGATTCAGATTCCTCCGTTCCAGTTGGTTCTGCACAAACAACCGCTCTTTTTCTATTGCCACATTTCTTCTTTCCACCGATGCCACCTTTTCACAAAAATCATAGACAGCAATGATATTCAGAGCATTATTCTTCTTTACATCATAAACACTACGAAGCAGTTTCTCCACATAAAAAAAAGAGGTACGATATCCGTTCCCGTAATAATCCCGGGGGATTAAATCGCAACAATGTTCCAATTGTTTCAGGTAAACCTCCGCAGAATCCAACTTCCCCAGATTTAACCAAAGACATACATAAGTAGCAGTCTTTACAATACTATCATGCAGATGTTTCGGAGGATATTCCTGATCTAACTTCCTCATCAGCGGCAAAGCCTTTTCACTCTGGTGAAAAGCATTCAAACCGTCTATATAATTACGGAGAATCGAACTTTTATCAGCCTGCAGCTCTTCCGCCAGTTTAAGTGCCTGTATCATACAATGCTCCATTGAGTCCGGTTCCTGCCGGGAAGCGTAATAACAACCGAGACCATACAAACAGTACATCATCTGCAACGAATCTACAGCATAATAATCGAATATAATGTGCTTAACGTCTTCAGGTACCAGAGAAAGATTCCCCGGAAGCAGATCATGATAACCCAGAGTCGAAGCAAGCTCCACCAGCAAAGTGGTATCTTTATTGTTTGCTGCAATCTGTATTCCTTTTGAAATAAACTCTTTAGCCTCTTCCCTTTTATCTCCCGAATAGTTCACCTGCATAGCAGCTAACATATATGCTTCTGTCAGACGAGAGGATTGTTGCTCCTCATAACAACGAAGTGTATAATGAATCAGCGAATCATTCACCATATTCCGTCCCTGTCGTTGATGCAGCCGGGTGATCCACCAGCCATATTCCGCCCGAAGGCTATCCGAGAGTTCGGACGGAATGACCTGCTCTTCCAGTATCATCGCCAGGCTGTCCGGATTTTCCCGCAGCAGACGTTCAGCCAAACCTTCATCCGGAAAGAAAGCCTCCTGCCGTCCCCACTGACAGGAAGGTAAAAGGACAGTAAAGAACAAGATCAGACAGCAGATGTATTTCATACGAGCGTTATTATAAAGGCTACAAAGATAATGATAATACCCCGGCAAAAGAAGCCTGTGAATAAAGTCTGATCGGTTTACCTCAAAAATATCATTATAATTATTTCATAATAAGCATATTATAACTACATTTATACTATTGTAGCGAAAGTTACAGTAATATTGACTACACCATCTTTCACTCCGAAAGATTTACTGGCTTTTTATACAGTAACCGGAGGTGTTGCACGGTATATAGAACTATTAATCAGGAGCAAAGCTTTTATAAAAGAGAAAATACTGAATACAGAAGCGCAGTAGAAATATCACATGTAAGGATTGATTAAAACCCTTACACAATTACGAAGACACAAAAGTAATACGATAACATCGTAATTCATTAAAAAGTCGTATATTGCACCCCGTAGCAACAATACAAACATCAATACGGCAAAACGATGAAGAATAAATTTCAAACATGGACGGCGGTAACCATGATAACGGTCCTGTTCGCCTGCGACAATAAGTCCGGACAAATAAATTATTTAGAAGAAACCCCGGTAGTAGCAACACGCACACTAATTGACGGGGAAGAGATGATTGAGTTGGATCCTGCGCTGCTGAAAGATACGATGGTAATTCCGCTAAGTTACTTTACGGAAGAACTTCAGATCATCAAACTCGACGGGAAAGACGAAGCACTGACAGGCGCTCCCTATGCGTATGTTTCAGATAATTATATTATGACGGGAATGTCGGGAAATACACCTTTCAAGCTTTTCGACAGACAAGGTAACTATTTGGCGAATGTCGGGAGCATCGGACAGGGACCCGGAGAGTATCGGTCGGTATATGCCGCAAAGATCGACGAGGCAAGCCAACGCATCTACATGTTGCCCTTTTTCGGCAGTCAACTGTTGGCATACGATTTCGAAGGAAAGGCCTGCCCCTCCATCCCGTTGGCACATGAAAGGGTAGTTGGAAAATTCGCTTTGCGCGGTGATACGTTGCTGGTACTCGCCTCACCACAACCCAAAAACTTCACCTCATGCGTCTGGACGCAGGATTTGGCTGGAAACCTAATTCACGAGTTTCCTACCAAACGGTTAGACTTCGACTTCCGGGGTGTGACGGTCGTTTCAAACCAAAATGAAGATAAGCATGTAGATCTAAGCTTCTGGCTACCGAATGCCCGGCTGGATTCGCTTTACGAAGTAAATCTGGAAAAAGGCAAGCTGATCCCCCGCTTCACTGCCCATTTCAAGGGTGATGCGCTGAAACCACATATGTATGGCGAACTTCCCGGCTATTTCGTAGGGGAAGCCATGGGCCAATGGTGGCAGTCGACCGAAGATAAAGACGGGAATATTCAGCAAAGATTGGCAGGTGACGCTCCGGCCTACTATATCGTAGATAAGCAAACATTGAAGGGAGCCTTCTATGCAATAGAAAACGATTTTCTCGGTGGAGAACGTTTGGAGAATCCCCTTGCATTGGAAGATGGCTGCTACACAACTTGCCTAGATCCCGGTGAACTGTCAGATCAGCTAGAAAAAGCCCTTCGATCCGACCGCCTTTCTGAACAGCTACGGAAACACCTTACCAAAGTGCAAGCAGACATCACAGAAAATGATAACAACTATATCCTTTACGCCAAGCTGAAACAGCGGTAAGTCTGCTCCCGGTAGTGTGTAGGCATTCGGCCAACGAACAAATACACGAAGGAAAGGAAAAAATCATTCTCATGAATGGCTTATATCATATACTTTTCTTTATCTTTGCAAAGATATGAAATACCATTTTTTCATAGTCTGCTTTTTAGCCGGAATAAATCTGTTATTCTCCTGTTCGCCAAACGTATCTTATCCCGAAGCAATGCAAAAGGCCATACGTTGTATCGAGCAAAATCCGGATAGTGCCCTTACATATCTTTCTTCGCTCGACTCCGTCATCCGGTACGAGCCAGAAGAGACAGAAATGTACCACGGATTACTTACAACTAAAGCTAAAGACAAAATGTATATTATACATAAGTCCGATTCGCTGATGAGAAAAATAGTTCATTTTTACGACTCCTTTGGCGATAAAGAAAAATTAATGGAAGCTTATTATTATTTAGGCTCCATTTACCGGGATATAAAAGACATACCACAGGCGATAACAGCTTTTCAACAGGCAGTTGATGCAGGAAGGAATAGCCAGCAATATCTTATTTTAGCTCAGATTCATACACAGATGGGGACTTTATTTGCCTATCAGTCATTGTATGAGGATGCCTTGAAAGTATATAAAAAATCGTATATTTATTATCTAAAACAAAAAGATGAGTTAGGACTTATCTACGCTTTACGAAATCAAGGACGAATGTACGAATCTATGAGCCAACCTGATAGTACAATACATTACTATCAGGAAGCCTATGAGAAAGCTCTTAACTTTAATGATCAAAAGGTAATCAATTCCATATCAAAAGAATTTGGAAATGTTTATCTTGATTTAGGAAAACCTTCTCAGGCAATGAAGTTATTTTATTCCATCCCCGAACAAAAAGATGATGCTATCTATTTATATGGATTAGGTTCTGCTTACTTATTAACGAACCAATTCGATTCAACCCAATATTACTATCTGGAAGCATTAAAAGAAGGAAAAAAGAATCAAAACATTTACTTGATAAGTTCCATATACAAAGCATTAGCAACAATAGAAGCCCAAAAAAGTTATTATTCATCTGCTTTTAATTACGTACAGAAAAGCCTGGATCTAGAAGATTCTATCAAAAAAACAACTCGCACAGAAGCCATTGGTAAAATACAATCTCTTTATAATTATCGGCACACCGAACATGAGAATCAACAATTATTGTTAAAAAACAAAGAGACACAGATATACATTTATTTGCTGATTATTGCATTGCTACTAATAGTTGGGATTACAGCTCTCTATATCAACTATACAAAAAAACAAAAACGCATTGCAAAAGAACAAACAAATAGACTAGATCAGCAGAAAAAAGAACAACATAAATATAGCCAAGAGTGTCTACAAAAGAATAGAAAAAAAATAATAGAAATAAAAAAAATGCTTCAACAAGCAAATGAAGAAAAAGAGAAGAAGAGTTGCTATCAGATCCAGGCTCAAAAAAAATTGCAAAAAATACCAACTTTAAAAAGTCAATTAACTTTATTCGAAAAAAAACTATTGGAAGCTCAAAAAGAAATATTGATATTATCGAACAACTTAATAGAGGCAAAAAAATATGAAGCACTAATATTAAAAAACACCTTTGAAAATTCATCTATATACAAACGATTTCACGAAGCATCCTGTGAAGATAACTCGACGAAAATTAATAAAGAAGACTGGGACATTTTAAGACACGAAATTGATAAAGCATATAATAATTTCACAGATCGAATAAAAACATTGTATCCACCAATAACAGAACAAGAACTTCATATATGTTATCTGATCAAAACAAATATTACTCCTACTGGAATGGCAGAAATCCTTTGTCTTTCTACATCTGCTATCAGCAATGGGCGTGCCCGTATGTATAAAAAGATATACAAAACAGATGGCAGAGGAGAATTACTCGACAAACTAATCCTTGATTTTTAAAGTTAAAAAAATCTTTCACTAGTGTCTGGAGAAATATTACCAGATTATATTAGAATTTTAATACGATCAAACAATTTGCATATGGGAATTTTCTCGAAAAGAACCAATCCAATGGCATTAGAAATAATATAAAGACTTTGTTCTAGACAAGTCATTAAACAAGAAACGGTATACTGTTCCTCAAAGAATCGGATTATGCCGAGCTGAACAATTGTACCCATTACCGGACAGGCTACTAATTTTGTTTATTCATGTTATTTTCTATTTCTGTCAAAGCCTTAGTAAGATAATAACCGGATGATATTTTTTTATTGATATTTTTTATATTTTCTCTCATCTGATCATAGGTCTCCGCTGAGATAGAGGGTAATATAGAATCTAATTCATCCAACGAGTTAATGCAGATCCCTATTTGATTATTTGTGACAAAAGAAGCTAAAGCAGCTTCTTTCCATATGATTAAAGGGAGATTACATTTGATATATAAAGATACTTTGTGAGGATTGTTAATCTTTAAATATTCTCCATAATTGCCCGAACAAATTGAAATACTATCTCCATCCCATATTAATCCAAAATGAGCACACACATCTTCAATAAGTTGTTCAGATGGTACGAATCCATTGTAATTGAAATGTTCTTTGTTAGTTATTTTATTGTTATCAAAGCCATTGCCATAAAGTTCAAATTGCCATTCAGATATAATATGCTCCATTTTATACAAAAATTTATTTTTTTTGTAACCTAAACTTCCTGCATATATTACTCTGATTGGAGAGGTTTTGATCTTTATATTTTTGTTGTTTTTAGAAGAGGATAGATAGTCAAATATTTCTAGTTCTATTATTGTTTTTTTGAGCTTTTGGGTCTGTAACCAATTTTTCATATTACAATTATGTGCGACTAAATAATCTGAATTATTTAATCGCTTAATTTCTTTTTTGGCAGATATTTTTTTTCTTCTGAAAGTGCCAAGATCATGAATTATTGTGATAACTTTTCCCCCTTTAGCATGAGTAATATGACAAATGAATGTGTAATATTTTTTGAAAGGATACTGAAGTACTATACAGTCGTTTTTTGAGATAGTAAAAAACACTTTTAATACACCGATTAAAGTCATTATAAATCCAATGACTTTATTTGAATAATGTGTTTGTGCTAACCCTGCATTTTTGTATCCAAGATTAGCGAGAATGGTTTCTATGTCAGTTTTTGCCTTGTTACCAGCACTGTTTATTTCGTTGTAATTTTTAGATAAATAGAATTTTCTCATAGGATTGTTATATTAATAGTTCTTTTTTTGCAAGTGAAATAGCTTCTGCAATTGTATCATCCATATCAAAATAGGCATATTGCCCTAGTCTTCCTCCAAAAATAACATTGGAAGTATTTGCTGCAAGATTCTTATATTGGTTTAAACGTGTTGAATTCTTTTCATCATTTATGGGATAATACGGTTCTTCTGATGATGGATATTCTTTTGTTATTATTGTTGTCGCCTGCTTTCCGAATTCAAAATGTTTATGCTCTATGATTCGTGTATATGGAATTTTAGCTTCATTGTAATTAACAACGGCATTCCCTTGATAGTCTTTAATATTCAAATGTATATGTTCAAATCTCAAACTTCTGTAATCCAGTTTACCATATATGAAATCAAAATATTCGTCAATACACCCTGTAAAGAGTATTTTTTTTGCAATACTATGAAAATAATGTTTATTATCGAAATAGTCTGTTTGTGTATATGTCTGTATATTGTTTAACAGATTGTTAATTAGTTGGCTATATCCGTCTTTGGGGATGCCTTGATAAAGATCATTGAAATAATTATTATTGTATGTAAAGCGGATTGGGACTCTTTTTATTATGGAGGCTGGTAATTTGTTGGCAGGACGTCCCCATTGTTTTTCTGTATACTCTTTAATTAAGGTATAATATATATCATCACCACATAGTTTTAAAGCCTGTTCTTCCAGATTGGATGGCTGAGTTATCTCTTTATATTTTTTGCATTGTTCCTGGATTTTATTTTTTGCATCTTCAGGAGTAATGACATTCCAAAGCTTGTTAAAGGTATTCATATTGAAAGGAAGATTGTATATATTTCCTTTATAATTGGCGAGAGGAGAGTTTATAAAATTGTTGAAACTGCAAAATCTATTTATATATCGCCAGACATCTTCATTATCTGTATGAAATATATGTGCTCCATATAAATGGATTTTTATTCCATCTTCCTCTTTTGTATATATATTTCCTCCTATATGATTACGCTTTTCTATAACAAGACATTTTTTTCCGTATTCATTCATTATTTGAGCGAATACAGATCCAAATAATCCGGATCCGACAATTAGATAATCGTACATGAAAATGAAATTGAGATTGTTTATAAAATAATAACCTTGTATATTCTGTTTATTTTAATTGAATAGAGAGTTTGGGTAACAATATATTCCTAGCTGATAAAGTTTTGCTCCTGCTTTTCCGTAAATGCCGTGCATTTGGAAGCCAGAAACTCCAAACTCCAACTCTGTTCGGTTTGCTCCTCCGGGACCACCAAATACATGGACTTTGTCGAGATTGGTAGTAAAAGCAACATAATCAATTTTAGTACCACTATGTACTTCAATTTTTTTGATATATTCATTACTACTAAGGAACATCCATGATTCTGCTCCACCATTACCCCCGAATTGTGGAGAATTTGTGAATTTATCATTATCGCTAACCCAATATAATTGAATAGCATCAATAACGGCTCCATGCCTTACTTTTATGGCATTGATTTTCTTCCATTTTTCTCCGTTATATATAACAGCCGGAGCATCAAAAGCGACGCCGCTGTCACTGCCCCATGGACCAAAAGCAGCAGCATCAGAAGATTTTGTTCTTATATTATCCATAGGTTCTTCGGTGCTGACCGATTTCAAATATTCTATTTCTTTTGAATAATCCGGTCTGTTGTTATTATAATATACAGTTTTCCCTTCATACTTTTTTGCTAGTGTAGCTTCAAAAGAAGCTAAATCTGTTGTATTATCTGTGATAGTATTCTCTTGTTCATTATTACAAGATACTAATAAGCAACAGATACCTATCGCTAATGTTGAAATAATGGACTTCATGTGTATTTGTTTTTTAATTAGTTATATATGAATTTACAAGGTTATTTTTATTTGTAAGTGGCAGTAGTGTATGGTAATTTGAAAGATAGAATCTTAACAAGTCTTATTTCGTTAAATACCAACTTATTGGTTTGTTGTTCTTTGTCAATATTACCTGATAATAGCCATTCGGTATATCTGATAGAGGGATAATTTGTTCCTTTTCAGCTGGAATGGATATCATATTGATATAGATTGTTCTACCATTTGGATCAATTATTTGAATGCCAATATTATCCCATTGTTTATCGGAATAAATATGTAGGTTATTTTTTTCTATGGTTAAGAAGATAGTTACTGATCGCCTATCCATAGAATCCCAAGTTGCTTCATGCGCATCTACTTTTGTTAGAAGCAAAAGAAAGAAAAAGCATACTGTCAATAAAGTCTTTATAGTCATCTTTCCCATTAATTTAAATTTGTTATTGTTTAATGACAAAAGTAAGACTGAATATCTACGGAGCAGGAGAAATTGAATTTACAATTGGTGTAAATTGAGTTTACAATTTATAAAGAATTTGCACCAGTGTCCGGATAAATATTCCAGACTATTAATTAATAAAGTTGTATTTCAATGATTTAAGGATACATAGAGTTTAAACGTCTTTACAAAATGTCCAGCCGCAGAATGCATTTTTTGTGCCCAAGCTAAAGACAATATAGCTTATGAGGTCAAAGAAGAGTATGAGGTAGATTCTTTCACCGGGTTTATCTGTAATCAAGCCATTATGCTTACAGGATAGAATAAGGCTGGGTGTATGAAGGTTTTGAATTAATAATCCCACAAAGTATCTTTACATATCCTTACTCCTTCGCGGCCAACACATAAACCCTGTGCGTTTTATATCCCATCTCACGGATGATACCTTCTTCCAAAAACTGTTTCAGTTCTTTGCCTGCCCGGTAACGAGTACAATTGTTCAACTCTGCATAATCCGATTCATTGATGCTTTCATGCTTGCGGATATATTCCAACATCTTTTCTTTCCGGGTTTCGATGGGTTCGGAAGAAACATTTTCCCTTTTTACTTTCTTGGGACGTTCTTCTTTAACCATCTCCTTCAAACGGTTGGAACAGCGAAAATTCACCCCGTCGACAGAAACACTAAACCTGATTTTTCCGTTTTCCTCGGAAATTTTCCGGGTACGCAACGCCGGGGAGAAATGTCCGATCCCCTCCAACTCGATACTATATCCGTAGCCAAGTTCCCTGCCCATATATACGGTCAATGCTTCCAGCACACCTTTTATATCGGCCGAATTAACCGTACAAGCATCCGAGAGATCTCTGCATATCTCTTCAAGACCTTTTGTTCCTCTCGAAACAAGACGTGCATGTTCTAACGTATCTTTACTCCCTTTAGGCCGGGGAGTCTTATAAACACTGAATTTGATACTCATGGGAATTAGATTTAAAAGGTTACGTACGGTGTCTTTCGGGATGCCATACTGTATTAAATTTTATGCCTTACTAACTTATTGCCGACAGCCATCAGTAATATAACTGATAGCTGTCGGCAAAATTACTGATGGCTATCGATAATCTTATCGAAACCAATCGGCAATCAGTTTGTTGCGGTACAAATATACGAAGGAAAGGGATAAATTATTCTATATAACCAACATTATACATTATAATACTCTTCCCATCCTTTGCGTGGCGGCTGTCCGCTCAGCATCTGGTTGGCAAAGCTGTCATTGACGATCTCTTTGGTGGTGCGGTCGAGAACTAACTTGCGGTTCAGGCGCTGTGCTAATACACCCAGGCAGAATACCTGGCTCAGCGGACCGGCGATAGAGAACGGTGAACGGGGCTTTTCCTTGCCCTGGCAAGCCAACAAGAAGTTCGCGTAATGGTTGGAAGGACTCTTCTGGTATTCGGGAAGGGTCGGATTCATCTCCTTGGCAATCTTATCAGGGATGACAGACAATGTACTGCCATGAGAACCGCCTTTGAATGTCAGCGTCTTTGTATAAATTTCCTTACCCGGATTCAGTTTCATCAATTGCAGTTTGCCGCCGGCCACAGTCGGAATATTCGGGTCGACATCCGAAGAACCGAAGTTCTCAGGAACAGGAGGTATATTATCCAGACCATCGTACCAGGTAACATCTATTCCCGGCATATCGCCTCTTTCGGGGAATTTGAACAGGATAGTCGACGACATCGGGAAGAAGAATTTATTATGATCTTTCAGATACAACGGGTTGATCTCTGTTGGCAATCCCATATCCAGGAATTCGTGTGCCGTATCCAGAATATGTGCACCCCAGTCACCCAGCGCCCCCATACCGAAGTCATACCAGCAACGCCATTGTCCCATGTGATAATCATGGTTATAGTCATGATGCTGCACTACCCCCAGCCAGGTATCCCAATCCATTGTTTCAGGAATCGGTTCTCCCATCGGCATATGCTTGATATTCGGATTCCATCCGTGCCAGCGGCGCGGAGAGTTCATATGAGCGGTGATAGCTGTTACATCCTTTATCAGACCAGCTTCTTTCCATGCCTTGAACTGGAAGTAATTAGCTTCGGAATGTCCCTGGTTACCCATCTGTGTGACCACGCCATATTTCTTTTCACCACGCATCATCAGTTCTATTTCCTGGAAAGTACGAGCCATCGGTTTTTCAACATATACATGTTTGCCGTGGGCCATTGCCTCGATTGTGATCGGGAAATGGGCGTGGTCGGGAACCCCCACTGTCACAGCATCGATCTTATCCGCCATCTGATCGAACATCTTACGGAAATCCTGATAACGGGGAACTTTCGGGAACATGGAGATCAGTTCCTGCGTATGCTTTGCCCCCATATCCACATCGCAAAGGGCTACAACATTACACAATCCGGTCTTATACAATTCCTTGGCAATTTCACCACCCCGGTTACCAATGCCAATAAATGCGATATTAACTTTCTCGTTCGCACTAACGAACGGTACACCCGGCATTGCACCAGCCTTCGAAGGGATCCAAAACGAAGGTATTGCAGTAGCTGCCGATAATGCCAATGCCCGTTTCAGGAACGAGCGACGTGAGATGTCTTCTGATTTCATGGTATTCTATTTAGATAATTAATTATTGTCTGCGCAAACATTAAAAACATCAACTTCGCAAAAATAGATATTTTTTGTTGATTTGAAAGGAATTAAGACAGAAAGTTCATTAATTATCCGAAAACTTTACCAAGCATTATTCACTGTATGGTCAGCCAGTACCGTTTCCACCATCTTTCTGTAAACCTCGACACCCGTTGCTATATTCCTGGAAGCATCGGCACTTCCCATGCCATAAACCACCAATGGCGTCTGCCAGGTCATTCCAGCATGTATTGCACATCCCTGATAAGGACGCAGAAGTTCATCCATTGTGAAACAATTCCTGCCTCCGCTACGGTAAGCGGCATACTCCGAACCTGTTGTTGTGACGATCTGCAACGGTTTGCCGGCTACAGCTGGTGTCTTTGCCAGGGAAGTAAAGACCTCGTCCAGCCATCTTTTCAACAGCGAAGGCGCTGACATCCAGTGAAAAGGAAACTGAAAGACCACCATGGAAGCATCGGATATAATCGTGCTCCACACATTTACATCAAAAGACTGATCCTGATATTCATACAGATCGTATACCATCACGCCATCGATATCTTTTACCGCATCGGCTAAAGCCTTGTTAACCTGTGATTCTTTCAGATTGGGATGAGCCAAAAGAATTACCACTTTTTTTGAAACGTCATTCATACTATTGTGTTTTATAATGTAAAATCGTATTAAAACATAAGCTTTCACAAAGCTAAACAAATCCATGAAAATACATCAGGGAGATTTAGATTAAAATTACCACCATTATCTAAATAACAATTGATTACATAAAAAAGCATTTCAGCGGGAGAGAAAAACACCAGATAACAAAACATTTAACATATTGAAACATTAAAAAAAGGCTTGACTCTGCAAATTAAAAATTAAGGCAAACAAATGAACTGTAAATATATAGTCAGCATTTTACATTTTTCTAAATGATATTGTTCTAGTAGAACTAATTCATAATATCTATCAAAAAATAGATTAGCAGTTAACATTTCATTTCCGACCTCATTTTTTTATAATTAATTACAACTAATTTGTGACAAATTTAACCCTTTTAGCACACACAAGCATCTTGTTAACTAATTTAAAATATATTTATTCTATTTTAAGCAATGTAGCATACTTTCTTTTTGACATAATTCCATAGTTCTACTAGAACTATGATAATAATTTAATTGATGCTGAAACACATTATACACACATCTATTTTTACTTATAAATCAAACGCTTATGTCTAAAAAATTGAAATTTCCAAGCTTGATTTTGCTTGCCGGTGCATTAGCAACTCCGACAGGAGTCTACGCCGACGTATTGCCCGACAGGCAAAGTGTAAACATTTCCCAACAGAGTGGGAAAGTAACCGGAGTCGTAGAAGACGCATTAGGTCCGGTAATTGGAGCTTCTGTGGTAATCAAAGGCACCACTAATGGTATTATGACTGATCTTGACGGTAAATTTACACTGGATAACGTCAAAAAAGGTCAAGTCCTGCAAATTTCTTTTGTCGGATACAAAACAAAAGAAATCGCCTACACGGGACAAACGACAATGAAAATTCTTCTGGAGGAAGATTCACAAGCTCTGGATGAAGTTGTGGTAACAGCCCTGGGTATGTCGCGTGACAAAAAATCACTGGGTTACGCCATGACAGAACTGAAAGGTGATGAAATCGCCAAAGTAAACTCTCCTAACCCGATCAATGGTTTGCAAGGTAAAGTTGCCGGTGTACAAATTAACATGGGTAACTCCGGTCCGCAATCTTCACAACGCATCATCATCCGTGGTAACACATCATTGGGCGGTAACAACCAGCCTATATTCGTTATCGACGGTATTATCATCGACAATGAAGTAACAAAAACGGGAGCAGGACAAGACTGGGGTAATGACCTGAAGAACCTGAATGCCGATGACTTCGAATCAATGTCCGTATTGAAAGGTGCTGCCGCAACCGCTTTGTACGGTTCACGTGCCTCCAACGGTGTGATCCTGATCACAACCAAAAAAGGTCGCAAAGGAGAAGGTATAGGCGTTTCCGTTTCACATACGCAGCAGTGGGAAAATATCTATGCCACCCCCGACTTGCAGAACGAATTCGGTTCGGGTTCATCGCCGGTATGGGCATTGAATGACGACGGGTCTGAAAACCGATACACCTCGGCCGGCCGTAGCTTCGGACCTCGTTTCGACGGCAAGCCGTTTTATGTAGACGGACAGGAAATGGTCTATTCCGCCAAAGACAATAACCTGAAGAACCTTTACCAGACAGGGCATTACATGAATACCAACGTGGCCCTGCAAGGTGGTTCCGAAAAAAGCGCTTTCCGTTTTTCTTATTCGAATTTGCAATCGGAAGGTCTGACATTCAATAACGAATTCAATCGTAATTCATTCAGCTTAAACGCATCGCATGATATCAGCTCCCGCCTGAAAGCGGAAGGAGGATTCTCGTACATCGAATCGACGGCACAGAACCCGACTGTACAGGGCGGCGCAGGCTCTCCGATCTACGACTTCATGTACAGCATCGCCCGTGAATATGATACGGACTACTGGCTGAATAACAAAAATTATATCAGTCCGGCCGGCGACGGTTATAACTCACAGGACCCGTATGGTTATTCCAAAACGATTTATGACTATCTGGAAAACATCTATACACAGGACGAAATGAGTGTACGTGCATACCTCAACCTGGATTTGAAGCTATTGGATTGGTTGTCTTTGAAAGTGAAAGGCGATATCTATAAACTCTATACCACCAACGAATCGAAAGTAATGGCTACAGGTGCCAGTAACTACGACGGTGCTGCTTACAAGATTCATGAAAACAAGAAAGACCAGTACAAAATTACCGGTATGATTACAGCCAACCATTCGTTCGACGACTTCAATATCAGCGGTAGCGTGGCTGTTGAACAATGGGATACGAAGAGCGGCTATCATAAAACCGACTCAAAGAACGGTTTGCGCGTGCCCGGCTTGTTCGACATGACAAACTCGGTCGAAAGAGCGACCACCGAAGTAAGATACAATACTAGCAGAAAGCGTATCAACTCTATCTATGCTTTTGCCAACATGGACTATAAAGGTGTTTACTTCCTGGATATTACCGGACGTAACGACTGGTCGTCTGCCCTGATCTACGAAAACGGAACGGGACATACCTCTTACTTCTACCCCTCTGTAGGTGCTTCCTGGTTGTTTGCCGAAGGCTTGCGCGATGCAATTCCCGAATTTATCTCTTTCGGTAAACTGAGAGCATCTTACGCTATCGTAGGTAATGACTGTGCTCCTTACCTGACAACAGGTACCGGCTATTATGCATTCGATAATACGTTCGACAACCAGATCAACGGCGGTACGTATCCGTATTATAAATTTGACAAAGATGAATTGCCCAACCTGAATCTGAAGCCGGAGAAACAGCATTCAATCGAGATCGGTCTGGATATGCGTTTCCTGAAAAACCGTCTCGGCTTCGACTTTGCGTGGTATAAGACAAATACGAAGAACCAGATCCTGGCATTGCCGATCGCCTCTGAATCCGGTGTTTCAAAACGTTGGATCAATGCCGGTGATATCCAGAATAAAGGTATCGAGTTATTGATCACCGGTACTCCGATCGAAACGAAGGACTGGCGTTGGGACTTGTCTTTCAACCTGACACGCAACAGGAACAAGATCGTTTCTTTGTTTGAAGGCGTTGAGAAATATCAACTAGTAGGAGGAGGTACAGATACACAGGCATGGGCTACCGTAGGTGGTGCTTATGGCGACATCTATACATCTTATGCTTATACACTCAATGATAAAGGAGAAAAGCTGTTGAATGCAGACGGTTCTTATCCGCGTTCGAATAAAAGCGAAAAAATCGGTTCTTTGCAACCGAAGTTCTTGTGGGGTGCCAATACATCGGTAAGCTGGAAAGGCATCACGTTGAATGCCGTCATCGATGCCCGTTTTGGTGGAGACATCTTCTCGGCAAGTTATTACTATGGAATGAACTCCGGTAACATCAAGTCTTCACTGGCCGGTCGCGACACACAATACGGCGGGCTGCCCCGTACATTAACCGACGGAAGAACCGTTAACGACGGTGTCATTCCGGAAGGCGTATTTATGCCCGGCACAGAGATTAAAGGGGTAGACGTTTCCGGCATGAGTTATCAGGCAGCTTACGAGCAAGGCTTGGTCGATCCGCTGTCGGCTTACAAATATTACGACAATGTGTACAGCTGGTCAGGCGGTATACGTTCGGAAGGTATCCACAAATGTTCCTGGGTCGCCTTGCGCGAACTTTCAGTACAGTGGCAGTTACCTAAAAAATGGGTGAACAAAGCCTACATCCAGAATGCAAGCGTCGGCCTGATGGCACGTAACCTGGGATTCCTGTATAACAGTCTGCCGGACAATATCCACCCGGAAGGATTGAACACATCTTACAGTTCTGAATACATGGAAAGTGGTGGTGCCGTGTTCTCACGCAACATTGGTTTCAGCGTGAATGTTTCGTTCTAATAACTTATATACAATAAAACAAGATGAAAAAAATTAAATATTATATTTTCGGAGCATTGGCTTCCATGGTTGCACTGACCTCCTGCGATGCCGATTTCGTCGAAATCAACAAGAATCCTGATACAGTCTACGAGGTTGACCCGGAAGTATTCCTCTATCAGATTGAAAATGTAATGTGCAACGCCGGCGAAACATGGGCCGATTCATACGCTTGCCGCCTGAGATGGATGCAGTATTGTGCCGGAATCTGGGGATATAGCACAACCAACTTCACCGAATGTGCCGGTTGGGCCGGAACATTATACAGCAACTATGTAAATGCCGGTAAGTATGCCCGCCATATTCCTTATTACGTTAAGACCAATATGCCGGAACAGGAAGCAGCTTACAGCGACTTGACCGAGGTAGCCCGCATCCTCTTGATTACAAAAGGTATCCAGGCTTCCGACACATATGGTTCTTTGGTATACACCGACGGTTGGGGTACACGCAACGGCAACGTGGAAATTCTTGAACCGGCTTTCCAAACCCAGGAAGAGTTGTTTACGATCTGGAACCAGGAGCTGAAAGAAGCTGCCAATAAGCTGGCAACGTCTACCAATCAGGTAACTTTCAAAAATTATGACCTGGCTTATAGCGGCGATATGTCGAAATGGGTGAAGGCAGCCAATGCCGTTCGTCTGCGTATTGCCTTGAGATTGTTGAAACAAAAACCGGAAGAAGCGAAAGCCATTGCTCGCGAAGTACTGTCTTCGGGTAACATATTCAGTAGCATCGACGATAGCTTTATCCTTTATTTCGATAATTACTGGACCACATTGGGAGACTGGCACTCTGTGATTGACATGGACCGTGCATCTTCTGCATTCATGGCTTACTTACTGAAATATAACGACCCGAGAAAACGCCTGTTTTTCCAGATCAACAATTTGACTCCGGAGAATGTAGCCGAGTTCAATGCCAAAGAAACAACAACTCCTGCGCAAGTCATACCGACCCATCTGGGACGTTGGTGCGGTGGTAGCGTAAGCTATGATAAATGGGCTACTGACTCTTGCCGTACATCACGTTATCTGGACGACATCGACATGCGTCCGATGAACAGACCTCAGACTCGTCTGTGGAAAGGTGCACAAGACAACGGTAGTGCCGGCGGCTGGATTCCTCTGGTAACATATGCTGATTTCTGTTTCATGGCTTCCGAATTTACACTGGAAGGCGTAGCCAACAGCAAAACGGCTCAGGAATGGTATGAGGAAGGTGTAAAATCATCTTTGAGACAATGGAGTAAAATTGCAGATTATTGTAAAATCAACGATTACGAAGCTGTCACAGAAGCTGAAATCGACGCTTTCCTGGCACAGGATGGTATTGCCTGGAACAGCGCCATGGCCAAAGAGCAGATTTACTGCCAGACTTGGGTAGAACATTTCAAAAACAACAATGAATCATGGGCTATGTACAAACGTACCAATTATCCGAGTACAACATCCACGTTGGTTACTTGGGAACCGATCAATGTATACGGAGAATTGCAGCAAGTACCGCGCCGTAAAAAATTCACCATGTCGGCTGAAGGTTCTGCCAACTATGCAAATCAGGTAAAACGCCTTGAAGACATGCAAAAAGAATCAAACTTCGGTCGTTTGGACAGCGAGTTCGGCCGTATCTGGTGGGACAAAGAATAAACCCAAAACTAATTTTTCAATATAATTTTTGATGGTGAAGGGTGGCCGTGACGGTCACCCTTCTTTGTATGTATTAACGAATAAGCCGCTGGAAATGCTGTAACTTACAGAAAAAATCATTTACTTTGCAGGTTGATAATAATTACATATAGTTATGGCACAAGAAGATGTTTTCAAGAAATTAGTTTCACACTGTAAAGAATACGGATTTGTATTTCCCTCTTCAGAAATATACGACGGTTTGGGAGCAGTATATGATTACGGACAGTATGGCGTAGAGCTGAAAAACAATATAAAGAAATACTGGTGGGACAGCATGACGCTGCTTCATGAAAATGTGGTAGGTCTCGACTCCGCTATTTTTATGCATCCGACCATCTGGAAAGCATCCGGCCATGTGGACGCGTTCAACGACCCTTTGATCGACAACAAGGATTCAAAGAAACGGTATCGCGCCGACGTACTGATCGAAGATTACCTGGCTAAGATCGACGAGAAAATACAGAAAGAAGTAGACAAGGCCGCTAAAAAATTCGGCGAAGCATTCGATGAAGCACAATTCCGTGCAACCAACGGCCGCGTATTGGAACACCAGGCTAAACGCGACGAGATACATACCCGTTTCGCTAAAGCACTGAACGATTCCAACTTCGAAGACCTCCGTCAGATCATTATCGACTGCGAAATAGCATGTCCGATCTCCGGAACACGCAACTGGACGGAAGTTCGCCAGTTCAACCTGATGTTCTCCACAGAAATGGGTTCTACTGCCGATGGCGCTTCCAAGATATATCTGCGTCCGGAAACGGCACAGGGTATTTTCGTTAACTTCCTCAACGTACAGAAGACCGGCCGTATGAAGATTCCTTTCGGTATCGCCCAGATCGGTAAAGCGTTCCGTAACGAGATCGTTGCCCGTCAATTTATCTTCCGTATGCGTGAGTTCGAACAGATGGAAATGCAGTTCTTTGTTCGTCCGGGCGAAGAAATGGAATGGTTCAAGATGTGGAAGTCTACCCGCTTGAAATGGCATAAGGCTATGGGATTAGGTGATGAAAAATATCGTTACCACGATCACGAAAAACTCGCCCACTATGCCAATGCCGCTACCGACATCGAATATGAAATGCCGTTCGGTTTCAAGGAAGTGGAAGGTATCCATAGCCGTACAGACTTCGACCTGAGCCAGCACGAAAAGTTCTCAGGAAAGAAAATACAATATTTCGATCCGGAATTAAATAAAAGCTATACTCCGTACGTTATTGAAACATCTATCGGTGTTGACCGCGTATTCCTGAGCGTTATGGCAGGTTCATACTGCGAAGAGACTCTCGAAAACGGTGAAACACGCGTTGTTTTGAAATTGCCGGCAGCCCTGGCTCCTATCAAACTCGCCGTATTGCCGCTGGTGAAAAAAGACGGGCTTCCTGAAAAGGCTGAAGAGATCGTCAACATGCTGAAGTTCGACTTCCGTTGCCAGTATGATGAAAAAGACTCTATCGGTAAACGTTACCGCCGTCAGGATGCTATTGGAACTCCGTACTGTATTACAGTTGACCATGATACTTTGAAGGATAATTGTGTAACGATCCGTTTCCGCGACACGATGGAACAGGAACGTGTAAGCATCGACAAGCTACACGACATTATCTCTGAAAAGGTAAGCCTGAAGACTTTATTAAAAAAGATAACTGAATAATTAAATGAAGAAGTACCTGCAATTCGCGTTGATGATTTTTTGTATGTCTGCCGTCTTTACTTCCTGTAAAGATGACGATGATAGTGATGATGTAGCCGTTGAAGCCTACAAGCTGGAAAACGAACAGGCTTTCGCGGCGAAGGCTAATGACCCGGATTTCTTTAAGGTAAGCATACAGGGAGCCGGTGATGATTTCATTTATGCTAAAAGGCTCAAGGAAGCAGATAAGCCTGAAATTCCAATCTATTACAACAGTCGTGTCACTGTTTATTACAAAGGATGGTTCCCCAATAGTGAGGACGGTGAATATTTCGACAAAAAAGAATTAGAAGACGGATCACCTTCCGAATGGGCAGTCAGTACAGCCTCTTCAAACTACAATAGTTACTATGGAACAGGAATTCCCAGTCCCATATCAGGATGGACTATCGCTCTACAAAATATGAAAGTAGGCGAGAAATGGGAAGTCTGGATTCCTCAAAGACTAGGTTATGGTTCGGTTGACAAAAAAGACAGCGCCGGGAATGTTACTATCCCTGCCTACTCTACTTTAGTTTTCGAAATTGAAGTAATAGAACGGACAGCCGAAGTTGCCGGTACAACTTAATCCGTTCTTATATAAAAGAAAAGGGAACATCAATCGACCTGATGTTCCCTTTTTTATTGTTTGTTAGTTTGATATAATAAGGCTCGCATAAAGCAAACCCCTATAAACAATTAAAGCCTGTCTCACGACAAGCCCTAACCAAACTTTGTTAACCTTAAATCTAATACTATTATGAAAAAACCACAGTACAAAGATAAGGCTGT
Organism: Parabacteroides caeci; assembly: GCF_023656795.1. NCBI lineage: Bacteria > Pseudomonadati > Bacteroidota > Bacteroidia > Bacteroidales > Tannerellaceae > Parabacteroides > Parabacteroides caeci. The sequence continues at coordinate 3,503 of NZ_JAMOKT010000033.1, read as the reverse complement.
AGAGGCCTTTTGTCAAGCCTTTTCAGACTAATAAACGTTAAGCAAAACACTCATTCCAGTCAAATTTTGTTATCGAACACAAAACTATATAGATTACAATCAAATTCTACTAAAATTAACAGTTGGAGAGTAACTTTTCCCCTCTTGAGAGGGGGCAGGGGGTGTGTTATAGTTACGCCTTAAAACGAGCTTTAACACACCCCTTAATCCCCTCTCCAGAGGGGAAACAGATACCATTATTTTACGAACTTCAAACATTCTGATTCCTGCACGGAAGTGACCGCCTGAACAAGAAACATGCCTTTTGGCAAATCAGCGATATTTATATCATAGCGGGCCTGCGGATATAAAGCCGGAAGTTTCTTGACCAACGTTCCCTGCGCCGAGTAAATGAAAAGACCTTTCAAGGTCTCTTCACTCTGAATGAACAAATGATCATCCTTCACCCAGCCTGTAATCTTTTTATCCGGCGCAGTAAGACCAGATATTCCGGTACCGGTACCTTTCTTCTCTATCTTATATAGTTTCACGCCATACTTGGGTAAGGATACAGGGATTTCCTCACCTTGCAATGACACATCCTGCCCGGTCCACAATTCCTTAATTCCTTTTACATCGGAAGAGGCGATTCCCAGTCTCGACAATTTTATATTTTCCGAGAAAACCAGGTCTTTATAATTAAAAGCAGCGACATACAAATAATCTTCCGTATCCAGCATAAAGAGATTCTCGCCGCGGTTACGTCCCCAACTATTCTTTCCCGAAGCCTTTGCCCCTTCTACCGGATAAAAAGATTTACCGATACGGGCAACTTCGTTCACTTCCGCATTCGTTGCGAACTTCTCTGCTTTCTGGCGGGCTGCCAATTCCCCGACACATGTTCCCTTCTGGCTGAAGTTATCACCCAGGATATATGTCCCGGTAATCACACCGGAGGTAATACGCATACGGTTCTCATCCTCATTATAATCGTCTCTATGAAGCACCAGGTGGTCGGCATCATTAAAGTTATACACCTTGTCGAGCCACCAGCCATAAGAAAGGCCGTTCATTACATATTCCGTATCCTCTTTGGCTCCCCAGGCATCACAACTGATACGACGGGAATTGCCGTATTGGGCCGGAAATGCAGGCGCAATGGATAAAGCCATAAACAGATCGTCTCCGCACAATTCCGTCAGATATTTCATTCCGCTGTTGTAAGCCTGAACGCCGGTCGTTACATTCTTATCATAATAAGAGTCCGCTTCAAGGATCGCATTATTCAGGAAATCGAACTTGATATATTTATAACCTAAATCTTTAAATCGGTTGATGAAATAACTCATCCGCTGGCGGGTTCCAGGATGCGTGGGGTCCAGGGCACGGGAAGCGATCTTTTTAGGCTGTCCGTTTACATATAAATAGGCTTCCCCATATTTATAGTTACTTCCTTCCATCGTGCGGCTGCCGTTTTCCCCCCAGTCGGAGAAAGGAGCCCAGTAAATGCCGGGAACCTGTCCGTTGGCAACACATCGTTCGGCAAATGATTTCAATTGGGTATCAGTCAGATTATCCCAATAAGAATCGAGGATGACATAAGCCGTGCCGTCATTGGTAAAATTGTTCGGTTGCAGGTTCGTACTGATATAATCAGAGACATCCAGCACACCTTCGTAGTTCAGCTTCTCAGCCATGGCGCCCCAGCTGTTCCAACCGAAGATATTGCCTTTCGACCATTTACGGGGAGGCGCGATCAAGGCATTGGCCTCGCCATAGGCTTCCAACCCTTCGCGCCAGTCGTCGAACATACCGATTAAGAGCTTCGGTGATTTCAGTTTAGTGCCGGAAATGCTGCCGTGGGCTTTTGCTCCGGTAGCATCTATATCGTGAGTCACGCGATGGCTTATGCCGCCAAAACATTCAAGACGGTTTACTTTCTGGTTGCCGGAAGTGGAATAACGGAGTCCTGTCTTCCAGGTATCGTGTTCTACCGAGCCGACTACCAGCCCTTCGCGGGTATCGCCACAGTAGAAAGAAGTAACCTCGAACGATACGGAGTCGACCGACAAGGCCAGGGAGGAATAGCCGATCCAGGCATCGTTATCGAAGGGGACGGATAACACGCGGTTGGAGGTATTCGTATTCAGGAAAGAGTTAACTGTTTCGGTAACAACCGGAGCGATATAATTACTCGACGTACCGGCTTCTGAAAGGATAAAAGCCTCTGTCAGGAAATAGCTTTTATCGGGATAGAAATAAAACAACTGTTGTAGGGAAGGCGCTCCCTCCTGTCCGGCATAGGTGAATGTATATTTATGGCCGGCACCGAAAACGTCGTCGACAGCTTCTTCCGAGAAGGTCGGCTGGCCGTATTCCGTACTGCGCAGCAGTTGGTCTTTATCTTTGGCCTGGACGAAGACACCCGCCAGGATTGTTTTTCCTTTATGGATAAAATCACAGGTTTTCGTATCGTTGTTATAAACGATCTGCCAGTCACCGGAAGTTATCGCCTGCTGGTCAGCCGCAAACGTCTCCCTCCCCATGAACAGGCTGATGAAACAAAAAAGCAGGGTAATTCTTAGTAAATTCTTTTTCATGATCCTTGTATATTAGTTTAATTCGGTTAGTAAATAAAACACCGGGTAAAGACACGCCTTCCCGGTGTTTTTCTTCTTACAATCTTTTTGCCATTACTGACTAGTGCTTAGTCGATTACAAGCCCTATTATTATCTGTAACCCGGGTTCTGATCGTCCTGCGTCATGTCCGGATTCTGTTCGATCTCTTCGTTAGGTATCGGATAACGGACATTATAATCCTGTATCGTACCCGAACGTTTCGCCCATTTATTGCGTTCCTTAATATACTCGACAAACTTGCCTGTACGGATCAGGTCAGCACGGCGCCAGTTCTCACCCAGAAACTCACGGATACGTTCATCCAATATCTTTGTACGGAAAACATCTTGCGACATGCCTGCATCCCATTTCTTATCAGCCGGGATACTAAAGCCCCACGCACGGTTACGCACTTCGTTTACCTTTTCGACAGCCTGCCCGGTTTGTCCCAATTCATTCAGACATTCAGCATAACTAAGAAGCACATCGGCATAACGGATAGCCGGGATATTCTTACCCGAGTTCCACATATTATTGATACCCAGTCCGGAATGCTGGTCGGTACGGAAATCTTCATATTCTTATGTTTTTAGCAAAAATTTTCCGATAAAATAGGAGAATAAAATTCATCCCTTTTGATAACGGCGAACATTCTCGCCACAAGTTTTGCCCGTAAAGCATTGATAATGGTCATTTTGTTCTTTCCTTCATCAACTTTACGTTCATAATACGCTTTAAGCTCACCACTTTTCCTATGTGTTATTGCCACAGCAGACATGTGAGCAACGTTTTAATATACTTACAGGCTCTCTGCGAGACTCTGTTTTTGGAGTGCTGGCTACTTCCAGAAGTATAAGCAAACGGTGCCACACCTGCATAACAGCAGAACTGCCTGGGATTATCG
>NZ_JAMOKT010000032.1:0-80327 GCF_023656795.1 Parabacteroides caeci | reverse complement strand
GGTCACCTTAATTGACCTCAAAGGTATGATTTCAAATCGTCGCGCCTAAAAAGTAGTATCTAATAGACTATATTTCAATTATTTCAAAGAACTATTTATCCACTTTTACGGGACAGTAATGATCTCCTATCATTTTTTATTGAAAGAACTTCGTCGTCAGTTGAATCATCCCCAGATGGAGGATTACCTGGACTTTAAAAAAGAACTTATTTCGACTGATGACGTAGAAGCTAAATATGATTTCGATCTTTTTCTAAAAGAGTTGGAAGTTGCCAAGCAAAAACTGACACCCCGGCAAAGAGAAATATTTGTTTTGAATAAGGAATATAATCTTTCCGTTACAGAAATCGCTTCCCGGCTATCTATAACGGAGCAAGTGGTGCGTAACCAACTTTCTGCCGCATTGAAAGTGTTGCGCAACGAATTATCCAACTATTCCTATTTATTTATACTTTTCACGATTTATTTCTGAAAATATGTTTTATAGCATGCAGAAGCGTATGTTATAAATTTAACCTTTCAGGATATTACTCATAAACGAACGAAATTTCCAGTTTATGAGTACATCATTATATAGAAATTTGAAAGATTGGTTAACGAAATATCAGACTGAACAAATTAGTCGGGAAGAATTTCGTGAACTCAGGAAAGAAATCAATAATCATTCGGATGAGGAACTTTTCCCTGTATTGTTTGATAGTTGGAATAGTTGGGATAATAACGGAAGTTTATCGTCTGAAGATGCCCAAAGTTTATTGGTTCGTATCCGGCAAGAGGTGAATATAATGCCTGCTTCTAAAGTTCGAAAATTTAACTGGCGACAAATTGCTGCAGCAATAGCATTTCTGATTATGGGAAGTTTGTCAGTTTATTTATATGTAGATAACCGTGAAATTACTCAGTTAGCGGACCGGATCATGGAAGTTAAAGTCGGAAAAGGAGAGCGAGTTTCAATTACTTTACCGGATGGAACGGCTGTAAAGCTTAATTCAGAATCTATACTTTCTTATAAACAGGATTTTGGGAAAAAAGACCGGCGTGTATCTCTTTCCGGTGAAGGATATTTTGATGTGCAAAAAGACGTGCAAAAGAAATTTGTAGTGAATACCGAATTTATGGATATTGAAGTAACAGGGACTTCGTTCAATGTATATGCTTATTCAAATAAGGATATATTGGAAATGGCATTAGTGGAGGGGAATGTGACTGTTTTTTCTGTTTGTCCTCCTTTTGAGAGACTGAATGTGGTTCCAAATGAGAAAGTAATTTATGATAAAAAAACGGGGACAATGAAGAAAATAACGACTTCGAATGTATTGGAAACAGCCTGGGTAAGTAAAGAATTAGTGTTTAGGTCGGAACCGATGGATGCAGTATTAAAGAGAATAGGGCGGAAATATGGTGTCTCTTTTGAAATTATGGATTCCTCACTTGTTAAGGATACCTATACCGGTGTGTTTGATAAGGAAGAGATTGAAGAGGTTATAGATATATTGAAAGTGCACTATGGTTTTGATTACAAAATAAAAGGGAATGAAGTTCAACTTTTTGCGACAAATAAATAGAGTGTTAACCTTAAAAAATAAGAATTATGAAAACATAGGAAAGGGAAAAAATATCCGGAAAGCGGGCAGGCTCTCCGGATAAATCGTCGAATTCAGTTTCGCGAAGCTATGTGATAGCATAGCAGTAAAAAAACTAAAAGTCAACTTTAAATTTTTTATTATGAATATTATTCAACACTTAATTAAGTTAAAACGTAAAAGTACGAATTTTTGTGTAACAAACTTGTTACTTGTACTAAGTTTTATCTTTTTAACAACTATACCAGCGAATGCGCAAACAGGTAATGTTAACCTGAAACTAAAGAATGTCACATTGCCTCGTCTTTTTCGGGAAATAGAAAAGCAATCAACTTACCGTTTTTCTTATCGGGATGCTGATCTTGCGGGAAAAGCCCTTGTTACAGTATCAGTGAAAGAACGATCACTAGAAAGTGTATTAACTGATATTCTATCGAAACGACATCTTCAATATCAGATATCGGGTAATAAGATTCTGATAACTGTTTCTTCCATGCAAACTCCGAAATCAACAGAAAAAAAAGAAGTTAGCGGAGTTGTCGTTGATGAAAGGGGCGAACCTGTTATCGGTGTCAATATTTCGGAGAAAGGAACGACCAATGGAACTATTACGGATATGAATGGTCGATTCTCTTTCAAAGTAGGCAATAATAGTAGTTTGCTCGTTTCCTATATCGGATATGACGGTCAGGAAATATCCGTTAGAGGGAAAAACCGGTTTAATATTACTCTAAAGGAAAATCTTCAGGCTTTGGATGAAGTTGTCGTTATCGGATATGGTACGCAATCACGTGAATTGTTGACGACGTCAGTTTCAAAGGTTGATAATAAAGTGCTGGAAAACGTGCCTTATGGTAATCTGGCATCTGCTCTGCAAGGGGCTGTTTCCGGTGTGAGGGTACAAAGTACTTCCGGACAACCCGGTGAGGCACCCCGTATTGTTGTACGTGGTGGTACTTCTATTCAAAATCCGGACGGGGCTGCTCCTTTATATGTGGTCGACGGCATTACTCGTGATGACATCAATCATTTGTCAAGCAATGACATCGAATCCATACAAGTATTGAAAGATGCTGCGTCTACTTCTATTTATGGAGCAAAAGGATCGAACGGTGTTGTTATTGTAACGACTAAGTCGGCTAAGGCTGGTAAAGCTTCGGTTTCTTATTCATATGACTTTACCATATCGACTATAGGAAAAAAATATGAAATGGCGAATGCTAAAGATTATTTGACTTTGCATCGTACAGGTATGGTCATGCAGGATAAATTCCCGGATGCAACCAGTGAATTAGGACTGGCAAAAGGCTATGGTACGGGAAATAATTTAACGAATCAAACAGCATTCACAACACAGTATCTGAATGATTCGAACAGACATAAACTGAATGAGGGTTGGATAAGCATGCCGGACCCCATAGATCCTTCTCAGACGTTGATATTCCAAGATAATAAAATGTCGGATTTGGCTTATCGCACCGGCTTTTCCCATAATCATCATGCAGAAGTGAGTGGTAGTTCCGAACGGGCAAAATTCTTGGCCGGTATAGGTTATCTGAAAAACGAAGGTACTTTACGTGCAACGGATTATAATCGTTTTTCTTTCAATATTAATGGTGAAGTAAAGGTTTTGGATAATTTGAACGTTACAGGAAGAGTGTATTATTCTAATACAAGAACTCACACGTCGCCTTTTAACTCTGCTGTTTCGTTTTATAGAAATGCCAGTTTGGCTCCGACTGCCAAGATTTATTTTGAAGATGGCTCGTATGCTCCCGGTTCACAATGGGGTATGAGTAATCCGTTATATTCCATGTCAATTGCGAAATATACGGATAAATCGGAGAACTATACGCTATCTCTGGGGGCGGATTGGACGATATTACCGGGGCTTTCCTTCAAACCTCAAATAGCCCTGTATAAAACGAATACGGATAAAAATCGTTTTATGCCGGCATATTGGAATGGACCGAATCAACAGGTAAAGACAAGAGAAGCTTCTGCTAATCATAATGAATGGTCTCATTACCAGGCGGATGCCGTATTGGATTATACGAGGACATTTTGGGAGGATCACCATTTTTCTGCTATGCTGGGATTAAATTATACTGAACGTATTATCGATGCAATTACGGCTGCTGGTAGAGGTGGGGCTACGGATAATATTACGACTGTGAACGGTATTGCGGAAAGGACTGCGGCTTCAAGTTCGAGTTCTACGCATAAGATGATGGGATATTTCGGTAGAATTAATTACAATTACAAAAACAAATACCTGTTATCTTTTAGCGCCCGTTATGATGGAGCCTCTAATTTGGGACGTAATAATAGATATGGATTCTTTCCCGGAGTTTCGGGAGGTTGGCATATTGATCAGGAGAATTTCTACCCGGACGGATTGAAGAAAATCGTGAAGGCCAAATTGCGTGCCAGCTATGGTGTGAACGGTAATATCAACGGACTTGCCGATTGGGCTGCCGACGGTAATTATAGTGTGGGACAAACATTTTTTGGAAATCCCGCTATCCGTATCAGTTACCCGGCAAATGATGATGTGAAATGGGAACGTTCGAAGACATTCGACATCGGTGGTGATTTTAAATTCTTGAATAGCCGACTGAATATTACGGCTGATTATTTTAGAAGGAAGACCGATCATTTGATTACAATGTTTACGTTACCGCCATCTACAGGTCTGGGGGATGTTTATACTAATTTGGGAAGCCTCGAAAATAAAGGTGTAGAACTGGAAATCAATGCCGAAGTACTCCGTTTTGGGAAAGATGGCAGTTGGACGATCGGGTTTAATGCATCGAGAGTAAAGAACAAGATTTTGGAGTTACCGGAAAATGGTGTGGAAAACAATCGTATCGGAGGTGAATATGTATGGGATGCATCAAAAAATCAACATACCTGGCAAGGTGGCTTGCAGGAAGGAGGAACTATGGGGGATATGTTCGGATATAAACAATTAGGTGTTTATTCAACCGATGAAGAGGCTGCCAAAGCTCCGCAAGACATGCTTATAACTATTGAAGACAGAACAAAGTTCGGAGGTGATGTAAATTGGTTGGATGCAGACGGTGACGGTAAGATCGATTCGAAAGACCGGATATATGTGGGAAATCAATATCCGAAATGGACGGGTGGTGTTTCCAGTAATTTGTCGTTCAGCGGTTTCGACTTCTATGTAAGGGCAGACTATACAGCCGGACATACGATTTATAATTGGGCGAGGATGTTTTTGGATTACAGTTTGTTCGGAGACAACAATATGACGCAAGATGTTGTAAAATATTCCTGGAAACAGCAAGGAGATGTGACGGATTATCCTCGCTTCTACAGAGGTAATTTTACACAGTGTAATGCAACGGGGGCAAGACCTGGATCGATGTATTACGAAAAGGGTAATTTCTTGTGCTTCCGTGAAGTGACTCTTTCTTGCCTGAAATATTTAAAAAAGCGAGAATCAGTAACGTCCGTGTATCTGTAACAGGTAGTAACCTTTTATACATTACGAGTTATAAAGGCTTGAATCCCGAGGATGGTGGAACCGACGACGGACGCTATGCAATGCCTAGAAACGTGACTTTTTCAGCTAATCTTACATTTTAAAAACATGACGTTATGAAAAATAGAATCAGAATAATTAGAAACGCAATAATAGCCGTCTTGTTTACTTCATTAGTAAGTTGTGATGTGCTGGATGTAGAACTACCAAGTGTTATCAGTGGCAATTCATTTTGGAAAACAGAAGAAGATGTCAAGGCTGCAATTCAGGGAATGTATACCTACTTGAGAGAGGTTGACGAAGAATTGTTTTTATTGGGCGAATCCCGTGCCGAAACATCCGGTTTGAATGCAGCAGGCAGTAGCGGTGGATATGATATTTATTTTAATAATACGCTTACTTCCGCAACGGTTGGAGCCTCTTGGAAACCCTTCTATTCGTTGATAAATTCGTGTAACTTGATTATTAAATATGCGGATGGCATCAATTTTAACTCCCAAGCAGATAAAAACTATTATTTGGCACAAGCTTATGTGATGAGAGCTTATGCATATTATGTAATGGCTCGTTCCTGGGGAGACTTGATTATTCGTACTGAACCGGTAGAGGGAACAGACCCTAAAGTGCTTTATAAAGAGAGATCATCTGTCGGAGAAATATTTACACTTATCAAAAGTGATATTGATAAATCGATTGAACTGTTTGCCGACCATCCTAATAGCGGTGCGCCTGCCAGCGGAAGAATCTATTGGAATAAACCTGCGGCAAATGCTTTAAAAGGTGATGTTTATCTTTGGACGGGAAAACGGCTGAATGGAGGGGAAAAGGATTTCACAATTGCTTTGAATGCTTTGAAGGAAGTTAAACAACCGGGAGTTGATTTGATTGCTGATTTCAGTAAAATATTTGATGTTGGTAATAAGTTCAACTCAGAACTTCTGTTTTGTGCTCATTATCAGAAGGACGAGAGAAATCATAACTTTTATTGGCATACCTGGATCATTCAGGCTGGCGTTCCGGGGAATATTGATGAGGAAACGAAAAACACGATTTTCCCAACAGGTGGTGGACAGTCACTTACTGCCCCGACGAAATTACTGATCGATTCTTATGATCCCGATGATACCCGAAAGGCTGGCACGTTATATGAAATATATACCTATGATGAGGACGGTAACCGGGCATATTATCAAAGCGTGTGTATGAAGGGTAAAGGATTGGTTGAAGCCGGGCACAGATACTTTATGAGCCATGTTATTCTTTATCGGTATGCAGATGTCTTGTTGATGATGGCGGAAGCGAAAAATGCTCTGGGTATGGATCCTTCCGATGAAATTAACCAGATAAGAAAAAGAGCTTATGGAGAGAATTTTGACAAACATATTTTTGTCAGCGGTTCAAAAGAATATAATGATGAAGTGATTCTGAAAGAACGCTTGTTGGAGTTTGCCTTTGAATGTAAAAGATGGTGGGATTTATTACGTTTTGACAAAGCGTTCGATTTAGTTCCGTCTCTTCAGAATAAGAAAGGAAAAGATTATCTGAAATTATTCCCTATAAGTGATGATTTGTTGAGTAAAGAACCCATGGTAAAACAAAACCCGGGATATGATGACTAACTCATAATAATAAAATTCTCAAATATAAATTGAGTACAAAATTTTATTATTGAAGTCTATAATACAAAACAAATACTAAAAAGATGAGAATATTTCTAGTAATACTATTTGCCTTATCCTATTTTTCAGGCAATATGCTGGCAAAAGATCTGAGTAAACAGTCGGGAGTACGAAAAATAAAAGATGTGGTTGTATACGACGACCCGCAGTTTTACGTCGCATTTCCTTCTGTTGTAAAAAGCGGTGATGACTATCTGGTCGCTTTTCGTCGTGCACCCAACAGGGTTATGTTGGGAGAACCATATCCGACGCATACCGATTTGAATAGTTATTTAGTGATGGTCCGCTCCAAAGATGGTGAAACTTGGACAAAAAATCCCGAATTAATTTATGCACATCCTTTTGGCGGATCCCAGGATCCCTGTCTGTTGAAACTGAGAGACGGAACGTTGCTTTGTACGAGTTACGGTTGGACACACCTCAGAGAGGATGCGATAGCGAAGTTGAAACAACCTGTTTACCACGAAGGAGGATGGGTAGCCATGGGTGGTTATATTATGCGTTCTTTTGATAATGGCAAGACATGGGAAGGACCGATCTATCCTATCGCAGTGAAAGATGGAATTTATAAAGACCCAATGGGAAACCCGTTATCAGCTTATAACAGAGGTGCCTTGTATGAAGGTGAAAGCGGAAGAATTTTTTGGGTAGTAGCAGCCATGGATGATTACCCGCTTACAAAAACATCTAATCATCTGCTTTATTCGGACGATAAAGGGTTGACCTGGCAATACGCAAGTATCGTGGCGACTCATGAGAAATTCATCTTTAATGAAGCTTCAGTTTATGAAACACCGAAAGGTGATATAGTCGCATTCATACGTACCGAGAACCCGGAAACACGGGCCTGCATCGCTCGCTCTACAGACGGTGGAAAAACGTTCAAATGGCAACCTATGGGTTTTTACGGACATCCACTGGCGGCTGTAAGGCTACCGGACGATCGCGTGTTTCTGACATACGGTTACCGGGAGAAACCCTGTGGCGTACGGGCCCGGATTTTAAATGCAGAATGTACGGACTTTGCAACCGCAGAGGAAATCGTGCTTCGTGATGATAACGGGCCTGGTACAGACGTGGGCTATTCGTGGCCGGTCGTATTGGATAACAACAGAGTGTTGGTCGTTTACTATATAACGAGAGACGACGGTCAGCGTTATATAGGAGGTACGATCCTGGAAGTAGACCCAAAGAAAAAATAGCATATTGATTTTCTGCTTAAATTAAGAGGGGGAGAGGTCGACAGACCTCCCTCCGCTTTATAACTCCTAACATGTAAGATATAACTCAAAATGAAAAGATACTTCGTATATCTGTTTTTTTATTCTTTCATATCCTGCCATCTTTCTGTGGAAGATAAAGTGTACAATTCCGGAATACATATCATACCGGAACCCTTACAGCTGGAAGTTCGACAAGGCGTCTTTCCTATCAGCAACTCGACCACCTTATCACTGAAAAATGGTGATTGGGAAAAAGAAGCCTCTATATTAATGAATAAGCTGGAAGAAGCAAGCGGATATAAACTCTCTTTTTCGGATAACTCTTCCAATAATTGCATTAGGTTCAAAACGAATGAAAACCTGGGAGAAGAAGGATACGAAATAGAAGTAGACGACCGGCAAATATCACTTTCGGCCGCCACAGAAAAGGGTATGTTTTATGCTATACAAACATTCTTCCAACTCTTACCGGCAGAAATCGAAAGTGTGAAACCATTGAAAATGAAACTATCTGTTCCTGCTGTTAAAATTGCAGACCATCCACGGTTCAGTTACAGAGGAGTGATGATAGACGTGAGCCGCCATTTCTTTACCGTGGAAGAACTGAAAAAACAGATATCCGTGATGGCTATGCTTAAACTGAACCGTCTGCATTTGCATCTGACGGATAATCAGGGATGGCGTATTGCTATCGATAAGTATCCGCAACTGGTTGAATATTCTGCCGTACAGGAAACATATAATGAAGAGTTATACGGACCTTGCTATTATACAAAAGAAGATATAAAAGAACTGGTAGCCTATGCCGGCCGTCATCATATAGAAGTGATACCCGAGATAGAGTTCCCGGGACACAGTTTGTCGGCCCTGGTTCCTTTCCCCGAATTGTCGTGCAGTGGCGGACCTTTTAAAAGTGAACAGGTCTTTGGCTATGAAGAGAATGTCTTTTGTGTAGGCAACGACTCCGTGTTCGCCTTTATGGAAAATGTATTGACGGAAATAGCCGAACTATTTCCAGCCCGCTATTTGCACATCGGAGGAGACGAATGCGTTAAGAGATATTGGCAAACATGCCCCCGTTGCCAAGCGTTAGCCCAAAGGCTGAACCTCCGCCCAACTCCGGAGCATTCTGTAGAAGAACAATTACAAAGCTATGCCATCAAGCGGATGGAGCGTTTTATTTCCGGTACGTTGGGTAAACGCATGATCGGTTGGGAGGAAATTCTGGAAGGCGGATTACCTGAAGATGCAACCGTGATGAGCTGGAAAGGCACTGAATGCGGAGCCAAGGCCGCAGCCACAGGCCATGATGTTGTTATGGCCTCCATGGCCGACGGGCTTTACCTATGTGCTGCACAAGGCGCCGATGAAGTAGAGCCGGCTGCTATGGGCGGACAGTCTTACTTGAAAGACGTATATGAATTCGAGCCGCTTCCAAAAGAATTAGCTCCCGACAAAAGAAAACATGTAATCGGTACCCAAGCATGCTTATGGAGTGAATGGACGACCTCCGGAGAGCTGTTGGAATACATGCTCTATCCGCGGACCGTGGCTTTGGCGGAAACAGCCTGGACAACACCCGAAAAGAAAAACTGGGACGACTTCCTACGCCGTCTGGAAAACATGCAGGTCCGTTTGGATTTAAAAGGCATCAATTACCACATTCCGCTTCCGGAAGGAGAGTTGACGACCAACAAAGTCTTTACTGGAGATTCTGTCGTTTTGGAATTTAAAAACAGCCGTTCCCTGCCTATGGTCTATACGACGGACGGAGCAACTCCCGACATGCATGCTCCCTCTTTGCCGGAACGGTTAGTACTGCACCAGCCGTGTACACTGAAAGTCTGTACAAAGACAGCAAGCGGCAAACTTAGTCCGATACGCACTATAAACGTTAAAAAGCAAACACCTATACCCGCTATTGACGGTATTTGCAACGGACGAATCCGCCTTCAGCAGGCAAACGGCCTTTTTAAGGATCATAACGATTTTGCAAAAGCCGTATACGAAACAGATACAATAATAAACTCTTTTGCTGCATATAATAACAATAAATTCGATTTCAAAACTCCCGGATTGGCATGCTATTCCGGCGAAATCGAAGTACCAGAGACGGGTATTTACACTTTTAAATCGAACGCGGATGAGTTGTGGATTGCAGGGAAACTATTAATCTGTAATCCCATCTCTTCTCGCTTTTACGAGAAAAAGACGCAAATCGCCCTCGAAAAAGGTGTTCATGCCTTCGACCTCGTGTTTTCCAACCGCTTGAAAGAAGGATTTGCCACCTGCTGGTACCCAATCGATTTTCAATACCTTCCGCCTTCCGGTGGCGAGTGGATAAAAAGCAATTAAAATTTTGTACAAACCATGAAGCACATATATAAACTATTATTGGCAGCCACCCTGTTGGGAAGTTGCCAAACCGACGGAAGTCAGACGGATTTGAATATAAACAGAAATCCGAACGAACTCTTCCAGAATACAACTCCCCATAAAAAAATGATCGTCGACGTCGACATGTGTACCGATGTAGACGACGCTTGTGCCCTGCGGATCGCAACAGCACTCGACGACGACGGTATCATTGACCTGCAAGGAGTAGCCTTTTCCGTAAACGGTCCCAATAACCTCGATGCTTTACGCGGTTTTCTCCTTCACGAAGGCAAGCCCGATGTTTTGATAGGTAAAAGCGCGGTAGCCAACCCGCCTGAAGAATCACCCTACTGGGATCTGATGGCCGAATATAGCGATGGCAAGGTGAATTCCTGCGAAGCTGTAAAAATGTACCGCAAAATACTCGCCGAAAGCGATACCCCGGTCGATATCGTTACAACCGGCTACACCACCAACATCGAGTGCCTGCTGAAAAGTGAACCTGACGAATACTCCGGGCTTACGGGCCAGGAACTCGTCAAAAGAAAATGCGGACAACTCTACGTCGTAGGTGCTACCTATCCGGAAGGGCGTTGCAACAACATCTGGTTTGCCCCCGCAGCCCGTACGGCGGCAGATTATATCAGCAAGCATTGGCCCTATCCGATACTCTTTTTCACAAACGATGTAGGCGGATTGCTCGTATGCGGCGCCGGCTTGCAACAGGTAGACACCGAACGCAAAGACATCGTAACCCGTGCCTTATACGCATTCGGAACCGATACCGGACGGCTTGCCTGGGATCCTTTCGGCGTATGGTGTGCCGGATATGCCTGTGGTAAAATCAACCGGCTGGGCTTCAAACGAGTAAATATATTCATAGATACCGAAACGGGTCGCAATACATTTGCCGATGCAACCGATGGAAAGCACTTTGTCATCTATCCGCTATGCGACAACAAAAATTATTATAATGCCATGATGGATCACTTGTTAATCAAAAAAGCCAAACTTTAATTGCTGACCGAATTATTTAATACCCATTTAAAACACATTTTTAAATAAATAAAAGAATATGGAAAAGATAAACAGACGACAGTTTATAAGCCAGTTCGGACTGGCCACAACAGCCATGTGCGTTTCGCCACATTTCGCATTTGCCAAACCACTCGCTTCGGATAAGAAAATCCGTCTAGGCGTAGTTGGTGGCAATTTCGGTTTAGGTTTCTTCTTCCATGAACACCCCAACTGCATCGTTGAGGCTGTGAGTGATTTGGATACTCAAAGAAGAAACAAGCTGATGGAAGTCTACCAATGTAAAAAATCATACGAATCACTGGAGAAACTGCTCCGCGATCCCAAAGTCGAAGCCGTAGCCCTTTTCACCCCGGCACCTGACCATGTGCGCCACACGATCCAGTGCCTGAAGGCCGGCAAACACGTGCTCTGTGCTGTTCCGGCCGCCATGACCGAAGAAGAATGCCATCAGTTGTTTGAAGCCGTGAAACGCTCTGGACTCACTTATATGATGGCTGAAACAACCACCTACCGCGAAGAAACCATGATGGCACAGGAGTTCTATCGCGCGGGCAAGTTCGGAAACATCTTCAGCAGTGCGGCTCAGTACTATCATCCCGGTCTGGAAACCTTGTATTTCGACGACAACAAGAAACCGACCTGGCGACATGGCCTTCCACCTATGCTATATCCTACGCATGTTACTTCTTTCCTGATTGCCGTCACCGGAGAAAGGCTGAGAAGCGTAACCTGCAACGGTTGGGGCGATGGAAGCCCGTTGTTGAACAACAACCCTTTTAATAATCCCTTCTGGAATGAGACTGCACTTTTCCGCACCGACAAGGGCAACTCCTTCATGGGCGAGGTATGCTGGAGAGGTGCGCTGGTAGGCGTTGAAAGAGGTGAATGGCATGGCGACAAAATGAGTTACTATTCCGAATATAAAGGCCTGGGTTCGCATCAGGTAGTCTCCAGCGAAATGCAGGGTAAAGATGAAGGTGGCTTCGTTGTCGACGAACCCGAAATGCACTTTGTCGAAATGAAGCCCTTTTGGAAGACTGGCCTGCCCGGAAAGATCAGCCATATCAGCGGACACGGCAACTCGCATTGTTTCATTACCCACGAGTTCATTAGCTCGCTTGTGGAAAACCGCAAGCCCGGGGTCGATGTACATGAAGCGCTGGCTTACACCATCCCTGGTATCATTGCCCACAAATCGGCTATGCACGACGGCGAGTTATTGAAGATACCAGTATTCGATTAAACATTTCCACATTTATAAAATAGACTCTGAGTAATACATTTTTACATTTTTTTTCATGCTATAGAGTTGTGTGATAACCGATGCAGCCAGTCTGTGACAGATCGGCTGCATTTATGTAAATTCTGCCTCCAGTGATACTCTACTCCTAAGGAATGGCTAATGTAGGCAGTTCCCTGACTTATTTCCCCTGTTGGATATAAAATTTGAAAAATTTCAGTAAGAAATTGAGTACAATTTTTTAATATTAAAGTCTGTATAATAAATAAAGGAAAATGAGCGACCAGATGCACATAGATAGTCTATGGAAGCGCTTTCTTAAAGGCGACGACCGTGCATATACAGAGTTGTACAATCTGTATATAGACGACTTGTTCGCTTACGGCATGCACTTTACCACCAACCGCGAGTCGGTTAAAGATTGTATTCAGGAGGTTTTTATCTCTCTATATAAAGATCGTTCCAAACAAAGGAAAGTAAATAATATAAAAAGTTACCTCTTTGTATCGTTGAAAAACGAACTGTTCGATCTGTTCAAAAAAAGTGTTGAATATTATCAGATAGAGACAATAGAACCTGTTTTTCAAACGGAATATTCCGTAGAAGACCAGTACTTGAAAAACGAAGCTGCCAGCAATAATGTCGCCCGGGTGAAAAAACTTTTGCAGGTCTTGTCGCCCAAGCAAAACGAAGTGATCTATTATCGCTATGTAGAAGAAATGTCGTACGACGAAATAGGCGAGTTGATGCACATGAACAACCAATCCGTTCGTAACCTGGTTCATCGCTCTATTCTGAAGATTAGAGAACTCATGCATAATGATATATTTGTTCGTTTTTGATAAACTGATTATTGGATAAACAAGATGGAGAAGAAATATAAGGAATATACAGTAGATGAATTATTGCAGGATGATTATTTCATATCATCTATCTTGCATCCTACACAGGAGAGCCGCGAGTTTTGGGATTTTCTGATACAAAGCGGTAACCTGTCGGCTCAGGATTTTGAAGAAGCAGCTTTTTTTATCGAAGTGGTGAACTCCCGCAAAGAAAAACTCCTTCGTAAAGAAAAAGAAGCATTGTGGAGCAAAATAGAAATAGAAAATAAAAGTTCGCTAAAGAAAAAAATACGGACGCTTTATGCCGCCTGTTTCTCGGCTGTGGCATGTGTTTTCATTTTGCTGGGTGTATCGTTCTATTTCTTTTATGAAAGCAACCGGCAGGGAGATAATATGATTGATATGATTGCCGCTTTCAAAAAAGAGAAGAATGTACAGCCAGGATCAGAGATTTGTTTGGTGTTGTCGGACAACAAACAAATGAGATTTGAAGAAGACAATACAGATGTCAAATATGACGATAAAGGAGAAATAAAGGTCAATTCCCAGACGGTGATGGAAGGAAATAAGGATAAAAAGGCAGTTGACAATAAAGAAGAGAAAGAGGCGACAGTCACCTATAACCAGTTGATCGTGCCTAAAGGCAAACATTCCACCTTGTTGCTGTCCGACGGCACCAAACTTTGGGTTAATGCCGGGTCGCATGTCATATTTCCCGTATCGTTCAAAGGCGATAAGAGGGAGATCTATGTAGATGGCGAAGTCTTTCTCGACGTAACCCGCAACGAAGGTAATCCCTTTGTTGTGAAAACAGACCGGATGGCTGTCGAGGTGTTGGGTACTTCCTTTAATGTCAAGTCGTATGGTAATGAAAAGACGGATGATGTCGTATTAGTGACAGGCTCCGTTCATGTTCGTACGGAAACAGGTCGGAAAGCCGAGTTGATTCCCAATCAGCGGTTCCGGTGCACATCGACCGGTGATGTGGACATTCAGACTGTAGATGTATATGATTATATATCCTGGAAAGACGGTTTGTTGCAATATAAAAAAGAACGTCTGTCTGTCATATTGCAGCGATTGTCGGATTATTATGGAAAACCGATCCGATGGGAGCCGGAATTGGAACGCCTGACTTGCTCGGGTAAACTGGATTTGAAGGATGATATGGAAAAAATCTTGAATGGATTAACCAAGATGATTCCCGTAAAATTCGTGAAACAAGATGATTGCTATTATTTTAGCGTAACCCCCTTAAACAGCAAGCCTATGGAGTAAAGAGTATAAAAAACCGGATAACATACCCCTACATTATCCGGCATGATTCAAATTGAAAATTTCACAGAGTATCAACTTAAATCAATACAAATGTATGATAAATAATTTAAAAGGCAGCCATACGCATGCCGTTTTTAGTAGATTTATTCGGATTATGAAACTGATAAACCTATTCTTCATAGCAGGTATATGTTTCGCGAATGCCGCAAGCAGTTATTCGCAGTCCACTTTGTTAACCTTGGAAGCAGACAACAATACCCTGGAAGAAGTATTCAAAATGATAGAAAAAAATAGCGAGTATGTTTTTTTCTATAGTGACAAGGCGGTTAACCTAAAGAAAAAAGTCAGTATTAATGTGAAAGACCAGACGATCGATAAAATACTCGATCAAGTATTGCTGCAAACCGGAAACGCTTATTCGATCGACGACCGTCAGGTGTTCATCGGCGTTGCAGCAAAAAACAATTCGAATTCCGTTCAACTGCCCGCGGTTGCGCAGGTAGAGCGCATTGATGTGACAGGCGTTGTTCAGGATAAAGCAGGAGAACCTGTTATCGGAGCAACTGTTGTGGAGAAAGCTAATCCGACGCATGGTACCATTACCGACCTGGACGGCCGTTTTGAGTTGCGCGGTGTACCTAAGAATGCTGTATTGCAGTTCTCTTTTGTGGGTATGCAGGCACGCGAAGTAGCTGTAAACGGAAAAAACATGTTGAATGTCACTTTGGAGCTAAATACAGTTCTGGATGAAGTCGTTGTCATTGGATATGGCACACAGTCAAGGGCTACATTGACTACTTCTGTCTCCAAAATGGATACGAAGGCGCTCGAGAGCGTACCTTATGCCAACCTTGTTACAGCGTTGCAAGGAACCGTATCCGGTGTCAGAGTACAGTCAACGACCGGACAGCCGGGTGCAAGCCCCCGTATCATTGTGCGTGGCGGTACCTCTATCAATAACCCCGATGGCGCCGATCCGATTTATATCGTAGACGGCGTGATCCGCAACGACATTGATGGTATTAATTCGGATGATATCGAGTCTATGCAGGTACTGAAAGATGCCGCATCCACTGCCATCTATGGTGCACGCGGATCAAACGGTGTTGTTCTGATTACAACGAAAACCGGTAAAGCCGGGAAAACCAGTATCACTTATAAATATGACCTTACACTTTCCAAAGTAGGAAAGAGATATGATATGGCATCTGCTCGCGACTATATCTATTATAGCCGTATCGGACATCAGATTGCCGATCAGCGCTGGGGATTCGGCCTGAATGATCTTTATACGGCTACAGGTGCCGGTACAGGTAACGACCTGACAGCGAATACAACCTATACGACACAATATCTGACTCCGGAAAACCAGCATAAGTTGAACGAAGGATGGGAAAGTATGCCCGATCCGGTTGATCCGTCGAAAACGATCATCTTCAAAGGAACGGACTGGCAGGACGTGTTGTTCCGTACAGGTGTTTCACACAATCATAATGTCAACATTTCGGGAGGTTCCGAAACGGCTACTTTCAATGCCAGTGCAGGCTATATGACGAATGAGGGTACCGTTATCACCACTCATTACGATCGTTTGACATTTAACTTAGGTGGAGAAGTGAAATTGCGTTCTAACCTGAAGGTTGGCGGACGTGCTTCCTACAGTAAATATACCAATAATGGTGTGAATGAAACAAGTATCTTTGCTCGTGCTATCGGACAGGCGCCGACAACGAAATATACTTTCGAAGACGGTACACTTTCTCCCGGTATCAAAGGGAACGGAAACCCGGCTTATCATTTGCATCGAAATACCAATAAGAATAGCGATGAGAATATTACGTTTATCTTCGATGGAAACTGGGAGATTATTCCGGGCTTGACATTCGCGCCGACATTCTCTATCTGGAAAGAAGCTGCGGATAGTTATAGCTTTACTCCCTCTTACAAGGATGGTGTGAACAACCTGAATACTGTGCGCCCGGCTAGTGCCAGTTATTCTAAATGGTGGCAGACACAGGCTGATGCCGTATTGACATACAATAAAGACTTTACAGATCATCATCTGAATGTCATGGCTGGTTATTCCTACTATTTCAAGTCGAGCTACGGTATGTCGGCCAGTGGAGATGGTGCGTTGACCGACTTGATACCGACGTTGAATGCGGTTTCCAATTACAAGCATATGAGCAGTAATTTGTCGAAGCAGATTATGCTGGGTTATTTCGGAAGAATCAATTATAACTACAAACAGCGTTATCTGTTGTCGGTGAATGCCCGCTACGATGCTTCTTCCATGCTGGGTAGAGAGCATAAATGGGGATTCTTCCCCGGCGCTTCTCTCGGATGGAATGTACATGAAGAAGCTTTCTGGAAAGATATGAATGCAGATGCTTTCCGTTTGAAACTGAGAGGTAGTTATGGTGTCAATGGTAATATTACCGGTATGGGACCGTATACGGCGCAGGGTGAATACTCTGTTGGCCAGGGAAGGTATATGTGGGTAAACGGAATTGCGAATACGGTTTTGCCGAATGAAGATTTGCAATGGGAAGAATCAAAAACATTCGATGTCGGTGTGGATGTCGGTTTGTTTGATCAACGTGTGGATGTTATTTTCGATTATTTCAATCGTAGGACCGATAATTTGGTTACGCAGTTGCCGATGCCTTTGTCGTCCGGTTTTGATGTGATTACTACGAACTACGGTAGCCTGAATAACCGGGGTATCGAAGTCGAGGTAAAGGTGCAGGTAATGCCGAAAAAATCCGAATTACAGTGGGAGTTAGGTTTCAACGCTTCTCATGTGAAAACCAAAATTCGTAAACTCCCGGAAAACGGAGTGGAAAGAAACCGGGTAGGAGGTTATTATGCTTGGAATCCGGAAATCAATGATTACGACTGGGTAGGTGGTCTTCAGGAAGGTGGCCGGATCGGTGATCTCTTTGCTTGGAAGTCGTTGGGAATCTATGCTACCGATGAGGAAGCGAAGGCTGACCCTGTGGTTGATATGATGGACCCATATGAAGACAAGACCAAATACGGTGGTGATACTCGCTGGTATGATGCCGATGGAAATGGCGAAATCAATGAGAAAGATATTTGTTATATGGGTAATACGTATCCGAAGTGGACAGGCGGTATTTCAAGCTCCTGGAGTTGGAAGAATTTCGATTTGTACCTGCGTATGGACTATATGACCGGACATACTATCTTTAACGAACAGAAGATCTTCCTTTGTGGACGCTGGGCAGGTAACCTCAATATACCGCAGGAAATGATCGACAAGAGCTGGAAAAATCAAGGAGACGTAGCAGCACTTCCGGTGTATATACCGAATGAAGATTATAACTTGTGGAGAGGTGGCGATTGGTATGGATTGGGTATGATGAATTCTGAATTTTATGAATCAGGTAATTACCTTTGCATCAGAGAGCTTACGTTGGGCTATAGATTGCCGCTTACAGGTGTTATGAATAAAATTTTTCAGAACCTGAAAGTGAATGTAACCGGAAATAATCTTCATTATTTTACAAAATATTCTGGTGCGAATCCCGAATTCGGAGGAAAAGATGCAGGGCGTTATCCGCTTCCCAGAAATGTGATTTTCGGCGTATCAGCTACATTTTAATTTAATTTCGTAAAACTCGATAAGTTATGAATAAGTATAGTCATTTATTTATATGCCTGTTTGTTCTGGTGTTTTGCTCATCATGTGGGGATCTGTTGAATCAGAAGCCGGTGAGTGCTATTACAAACGAGTCTTTTTGGACGAATCAAGATGATGCAACAGGGGTCTTGACGCATTCGTATGTACAACTCCGGGATATGTCGTGCGGTGAGTTGTTTACGTTGGGAGAATCCAGAAGTGATGTGATTACGAGGGCAGTCACAGGGGATATCTATGAGCGGTATTATAAAAATACATTGAGCCAGGAATTACCGGGACCCGACTGGACTTCACTCTATAAGATTGTGAATGAGGCGAATCTGCTTATTAAATATATACCTCGTATCGATGCGGTTGAGACCACAAAAAATAACTTGTTAGCAGAGGCTTATTCATTGCGGGCTTATCTGTATTTTGTGTTGGTTAAGACCTGGGGCGGAGTTCCGCTTCGGGTAGAACCTACCGAAGGTTACAATCCGGAAACCGTACAGAAAGGCCGGGCTACAGTGGAGGAGGTTTTCAAAGTGATAAAAGAGGATTTGGATAATGCAATCGCTTTGTTCCAGGACAATACCTTCTGGGCTTCCAGGAACCGTTTCTCCCAGCCGTTTGCCAATACGTTGAAGGCTGATGTTTATTTGTGGACAGCTAAACGGTGCGGCGGAGGAAATGCCGATTTGGAGACTGCTTTAGCGGCTTGCAATGAGGTGCTGAAGGCTGATGTGGCGTTGCTTCCGAATTTTGCCGATCTGTTTGAATTTGGTAATAAAAGCAATGAGGAGATAATCATGTCTATTGCAAACACTATTTATGATGGTGGGGAGAATTATTTTAAGGATAACTATTCCGGAGCAGACGGCGGTATGATAGATCCGATTAGCGGAGAGGTGATAGGTACTACCGGGAATGGTATGGCTTGGACTGTAAGCGATTTGGTTAAAAATCAATTTACAGATGACGATAGCCGGAAAGAGGCTTCGTTTGTCGATGGGGTGAGATATGGTGAAAATAATGAGATGATATATCCGGCTTTGATTCGTAAAGGGCGGGGTGTCGTACAAAATGGTCAGAGATATTTCAGGAGTGATTTCGTTTTATATCGCCTGGCAGACGTGCTGCTTATGAAGGCAGAAGCCAAGAATGCACTGGGACAGGATCCGTCTGAAGAGATGAACCTGATTAGAAAGAGAGCGTATGGTGATAATTTTGACAAACACATCTTTGTGAACCGGTCTAAAGAATTGAATGACGACGAGATTCTGAAAGAAAGGTTGCTTGAATTGGTTTTTGAAGGAAAAAGATGGTGGGACCTCATACGATTCGGAAAAGCATTTGATATAGTGCCTTCATTAAATAATAAGAAAGGGCAGGATCACATGTTGTTATGGCCACTTAGCTTGACTGTATTGACTCGTGAACCGCAAGTCGGACAAACTCCTGGTTGGGGAGACTGATTCTCTTGAAAATAGAATATAGGGATGAGATATTTACTTGTTAGTGTAATAATAAGTATTGGTATTGGTCTGTTTGGTTGTAAACAAGAACAGAATGCTGGGGAAAATACATCACTTCCCCAGCATGTTCAAGTACGAAACGTGATTATTGATGCCGATACGGATAATGAACTGGATGACTTGCTTGCAATCGCTGCTGCTTTGAAGTCGCCTAAGCTGGAAGTCATCGGAATGACTGCTGCGCAATGGGATGGAAGGAATAATACGGTGCGGGAAGGACATGATCCTTGGTGGAATGATAATTCTGCCTATACCAGTTGGCTGATGAATGCCGTATTGGTGCAGTTATTAGACCGGACAGACCTTCCCTTACCCGTGGGAAGTGAGAGGAAGATCGTTTATAAAAAAGGGAGTCCTGAAAACAACCCTCGCAGAAGTGAGGCAACGGATTTTATTATCCGCAAAGCATCAGACTTGCCTCCGGGAGAAAAGTTGACAATCATCAGTACCGGAGCCCTGACGAATGTGGCATCTGCTGTAATGGTGAAGCCTGAAATAGCTAAAAAGATAGCGCTTTACTGGCTTGGGCAAACCTATGATTTTGAAAAGGATTTATGGATAGGCGAACATGAATTTAATGTGGCTAATGACTTGGAGGCCTTTGATCTTCTTTGCGATGCAGAAGATTTGGAATTTCATATTATGCCTAATAACGTAAGCGGATTACTGCGTTTTCATAATGCCCATTCGATCAATAAGCTTGAAAAGGTGGAAGGTATAGGTACTTTTATAGCAGATCGGTGGAGAAAGAGGATTGGAGACAATATGACTTCTTCCTGGACCATGTGGGATGTCGCTCTTATTTATGCGATCACAAATCCGGAATGGGCGGAAGAAAAGAAGGTAGATACGCCTCCGGGCACAACCAAAAGAAAGGTCGATATATACACGAATATCGATGCGGAGAAAATGGAGAATGAGTTTTGGAATGCTTTAGGTTGTAATGTCCCTGAGGGACAGCAAGCGGCAGCACAGCCACAGATACGAAAAGTAAAAGATGTGGTTATTTATGAAGATCCTAAATTTCATGCAACATTTCCTTCGGCTGTAAAGCTGGGGCCCAATGAGTATACGGTGGTATTCCGGCGTGCACCGGACAGAAGAGTTTTTGGTGAACCTGGGAATGCGCATGTCGATCCTAACAGCTATTTGGTGCAGGTTCATTCGAATGATGGTGAAAACTGGACGAAAGATCCGGAGTTAATCTACGCCCATCCTTTTGGTGGTTCACAGGACCCTTGTTTATTGCAATTAAAGGATGGAACTTTGCTTTGTGCCAGTTACGGCTGGGCTTTTTCCTCTCAGGAGGGTATAGACAATTTAGGAAAACCTGTTTTGCATGAGAGTTGGCATGGTGGTGAAATTGCATTTTTAGGAGGATATATCTTGCGGTCTTTTGACAAGGGGAAAACATGGGAAGATCCGATTATTCCTCCAACGCTGGATTCGGAAATTTATATCAGCGCAACGGGAGAGCCTCTGCCGACTTATAACAGAGGGGCCATGTGCGAAGGTAAAAACGGCAAGATTTATTGGATTGTGGCTGGTCATGATCCAGCCCCGTTAGGAAAAACCAGTAATCATTTGCTTGTATCTGAGGACAAAGGCGAAACCTGGCAGTATTCCGGACTGGTTGCTACCGATGATAGTGTTGCATTCAATGAAGCTTCCGTTTATGAAACACCGAAAGGAGATATAGTCGGTTTTCTACGGACTACTTTGTATGATCATGCATGTATTGCCAGGTCGACCGATGGAGGAAAGACTTTCGAATGGAAATCAATGCAATTCCAGGGGCATCCTTTGGCGGCTCTGAGGCTCCCTGATAATCGTGTGTTGTTGACATATGGCTATCGTCACAAGCCTTTTGGCATCCGGGCAAGAATTTTGAATGCAGAATGTACGGATTATGCCATTTCCGAAGAATTTATACTTCGTGATGATGGTGATGGACCGGATTTAGGTTATCCTTGGCCGATTATGCTGGAAGATAATAGAGTTCTTGTAGTTTATTATTATAATAAAAATGGCCATCGTAATATTGAAGGTACCATTTTGGAAATAGACTGTAAAAAATAAAGAAATATATACCTTTAAATTCTAAGATCATGTAAAAGAACGCAGACAGAACAGATGACGCGGATAAACGCAAATTTATTTTATTAAATAACTTTGCCGTAATCTGCGTTCTGTCTGCCTTAATATCAATTATCTTCCGACAGTGAGTGGATAAAAAATGGAATATGAGATGAAAGATAAATTTAAAATAATTTTGTTGGTCATCTTTTTGACCGGTTGTAAGACATACGAGAACCGGCAGGAAGACAGAAACGTGGATGAGCTGTATCTGAATACCACTCCCGGAAAGGAAATGATATTGGATGTCGATATGTGTACGGATGTGGATGATGTATGTGCGGTAAGGATTGCAACGGCACTTGATGATGATGGGACTATCGATTTAAAGGGTGTCGCATATTCAATAGTCGGAAAGAATAATCTGGAAGCATTGAGAGGTTTCCTGTTATATGAAAATAAACCGGATGTATTGATCGGAAAAAGTATGGCAAACAATCCGGATGAATCCCCTTATTGGGATTTGATGGCAGCATATAACGATGGTAATGTAAATGCGTATGAAGCTGTAAAAATGTATAGAAAGATATTGTCAGAAAGTAATACGCCTGTGGATATTGTCACTACCGGGTATACGACAAATATAGAAGCCCTGTTGAAAAGCCAACCGGATGAATATTCTGATTTGTCGGGGCTTGAGTTAGTAAAACAAAAATGCGGACAGTTGTATATCGTCGGTGGAACTTATCCCGAAGGGCGTTGTAATAATTTTTTCTTTACTAAGGAAGCCCGATTGGCTATTGATTATGTGAGTAAGACCTGGCCTTATCCGATACTATTTTTTACAAATGAAGTGGGGGGAATGCTCAGGTGCGGTGGTCAATTACAGGCTGTGGATATAGATAAGAGGGATATTGTAACTCGTTCATTGGTCGCGTTCGGGACTCAAAACGGTCGTCATGCTTGGGATCCTTTTGGGGTATGGTGTGCCGGATATGCTTGCGGAAAAATCAACCGGTTAGGTTTCAAACGTGTAAATATAGCCATAGATACTGAAACGGGACGTAATACATTTACAGATGCCGCCGATGGAAAACATTTCGTGATATATCGGTTATGCGATGATGATAATTATTATAATATTATGATGGATCATTTATTAATAAAAAAAGCTAAACTTTAATTGTTAACACATCAAGGATTGAATTTAGTAATAACGTAACTTAATAAAAATAGTAGTATGAAAAACGTAAAAAAATGGTTGATACTAAGTATTTGTGTATTGGCCACAACTTCATTATTTGGCCAACAGGCAGTCGACTGGGCCAATTTCGAACGGTATGCAGAACAGAACAAGACTGTAAAAACACCTTCGAAAGTCGTGTTTATAGGAAATTCGATTACCGAAGGTTGGTGGTATGCCGATTCGTTGTTCTTTAAGAAGAATGAGTTTATAGCTAGAGGAATCAGCGGACAGGTCACATCTCAAATGTTAGTTCGCTTCCGTAAAGATGTGATCGATCTTAAACCTAAAGCGGTAGTAATCCTTGCCGGAGCTAACGACATTGCGGAGAATAACGGTTATATCTCTTTGGAGAATATCAAGGGAAATATTGTCTCTATGATTGAATTGGCGAAACTTCATAAGATAGATGTGATTCTGTGTTCTGTTTTGCCAGCTTATGACTTTAGTTGGCATAAGGGACTGGAGCCGGCGGAAAAAATTATCGAGCTGAATAAAATGCTTAAAGCATATGCAGACCGTAATAGAATTACCTATGTAGATTATCACTCTAAAATGGCAGACGAACGGAATGGATTACCTGAAAAGTATTCCGGAGATGGGGTACATCCTAATGAGGAAGGATATAAGGTCATGGAAAATATACTTCTGCCAGTGTTAAAACGGTACTAGCGTTGATTCTTTGATCAAAAAAACAGTTTTTTTTATCCATAACTACTAAAATGAAAGATGGAGGATGTGACTATTTTGGCACATCCTCATTTATCTGTTTAGTCAAACTCCGTATATAATATCTCTTCGGCATGTTCAACCTGCGATACATGCCCTGTTTTGCTTTGGGGATCCAACAAAGTCCAATGATTGACCACATAAAGTGACACATTTTCTCCGATCAGTTTCTTCAGGCAATCTTCGGTCAGACCTTTTTCTAAACCCCTGTTGATGTATAAATGCCTATCTACGTCTTCCAGACGTAAATAAATGTCTTTCGTTTTAGGGTCACTCTTGACTTTTGCCAGTTTTCCTTGCAGTAAAGAACATTCATCCATTTGAGGGTTACTAATGGGTCTAAAAGTTAACGCACATAAAATAAGAAACAGGCCTGGCAGAGAGAATAATAAAATCATGGTTTTCTTTTTCATACGGTGAGCTTTTAAAGTGTTACTATGATTAATAACGGGCTACAATGTCTTTTCGTATGTTTTTATCTTTATCTTTGCCATAATAACTAATAAACTTATATGGAACGCTTTGCCGCAATAGATTTTGAGACCGCCAATGGGAAACGCAGTAGTGTATGCAGTGTCGGGATTGTCATTATGGAAGATAATCATGTGATCGATCAGGTGTATAGCCTGATCCGCCCGTATCCTAACTATTATACTCAGTGGACAACGGCTGTTCACGGACTGACACCGGAAGATACGAATGAGGCACCTGACTTTGAAGAAGTCTGGGCGAAAATTGCGCCGAAGGTTGCCGATTTGCCACTGGTTGCCCATAACAGCCCATTTGATGAAGGATGCCTGAAAGCTGCACATATGGCCTACGAACTGGCCTATCCCAAATATCAGTTCTATTGTACCTGCCGACTGTCACGAAAAATGTATCCTTTTCTGGTGAACCATCAGCTACATACTGTGGCTGCCTATTGTGGATATGACCTGAGGAATCACCATCATGCAATGGCGGATGCCTATGCCTGTGCACATATCGCTATTACAATGATGCGGGAAAAAGGTGTAAATACTTTACAGGAATTATTATAAAGGTTTTTCGGATACACCTAGGTCTAATTCGATTTAGAGGTAGGTGTAAATGAATTTAGAGGTACGTCTAAATCAAAATAGACGTACCTCTTTTTTATTTTTCATTGGGAAGACTTTCAATGAATAATGTGATGTCTCCTGAAAAACTATTCGGTTATGTCGGGCGAAGTCTGTTGTTTTCCGGCAATCTTATCTACTACAATCGCAATGGCACCGTCTCCGGTTACATTGCAGGCTGTTCCGAAACTATCCATTGCTATGTAAAGTGCGATCATCAGTGCCTGCAATGTCTCATTGAAACCGAGCATACTTTGCAGCAATCCCAATGCTGCCATGATCGCTCCTCCCGGAACTCCCGGTGCGGCTACCATCGTTATACCCAGCATCATGATGAATCCTGCCATTCCGGCGAGTGTGACCGGTTCTCCGGCCATGTACATGATCGCCATGGCGCAGGCCGTGATCTTCATCGTACTTCCGGAAAGATGGATGGTCGCGCAGAGAGGTACGACAAAAATAGCGATTGCCTCGCGGACACCGTTCTTTACCGTCTGGGCAAGTGTCACGGGAATAGTGGCGGCTGACGATTGAGTCCCTAATGCGGTGGCATAAGCCGGCAGCATATTCTTTAACAGCCGGAACGGATTCCTGCCGCTGATACTTCCGGCTACCGTAAACTGGATGAGCAAAAGCAACACGTGGAGCACGAATATCACAATGATCACTTTCAGGAACATCGTTATGATACTCATTACCTGGCCGCTGACTGTCATATTCAGGAAAATACCGAAAATATGCAGGGGAAGCAACGGGATGATTACCGCTTCGATCAATATGGTGATAATTTTCTGGAAGTCATTAAATGCCTCCCGTAGTGTATTACCGCTGATATAGGACAGTCCCAGACCGATTGTGAATGATAGGAGCAGGGCTGTCATTACATCCATCAGAGGCGGCATGGCTACCGTAAAGTAGGGCGTCAGCATGAAATCTTCCGGGTTATCCATGGCTGTCAACTCCGCATTGGCCGGCAGGATATGAGGAAAGATCGCCGAGCTGCTGAAAAAGGTAAAGAAGCCTGAAAATATAGTCGAGCCGTAAGCTATCAAAGCCGTAATGGCCAGTAGTTTTCCGGCACCTTTCCCTAAATCGCCGATGGCGGGCGTTACCAGCCCCAGGATGATAAGGGGGATGGAGAACGACAGGAAGTTGCCGAACAACGAATTGAAGGTCACAAAGATACGTGCGATACCATTCGGTAGAAACTGGCCGAATAATACACCGGCAGCAATGGCAATGACTACTTTAGTCAGTAGCGATACTTTCAGCTTTTTCATTTATCCGTTTGATTTTAAACCCGATGGCAGCAACTGTGATGCTCATTAACGGGCTGATTAGATTAAAGAAACAATAAGGTAAATATGTGAATGTGGCGACACCCAGGATGGTTGCCTGTGTCATACCACAAGTATTCCAGGGGATAAGAACAGAGGTGACAGTCACCGCATCTTCCGTCGTGCGGCTTAACAAACGGCTCTCATATCCTTTTTTCTGGTAAATATCCTTGAACATGTTACCGGTCAGGATGATGGAGATATATTGGTCGGCAGTGCAGATATTAAGAAACAGGCCGGAGGCAACCGTTGAAGCAACCAGTCCGACAGTCCGTTTCATAAAACGGATAAATACGGAAGTAATGCTTCCCAACATTCCGCTGGCCGTCATGGCGCCACCAAAACACATGGCGCAGATAATCAGCCAGATCGTATTCATCATACCGCTCATGCCGCGTGTGGAAACCAGGTCATTCAAATCCGGATTCCCCGTCTGGACCTGGGTACTGCCGTAGAAAGTCATGATCAACCCTTTGAACTGTGATTGCATATCCTGAACCGGCAGGCCGGATATTTCCTGTAACAGGTGGGGTTGGAAAAATAAGGCGAATATGCCGGCCAATGTAGCAGAAATGAACAGGGTGATGATGGACGGTATACGTTTGGCGATCAGAATCCCTGTTATGACGGGTACGATCAGCAGCCATAATGAAATATGGAAAGTCTCTCTCAGCGAGGCAGAATACATGGCGATCTGGTCGGTCGCAGTCGCTTCATGCGCGAAACCGGCTACGGTAAAGATTGTCAGTGTAATGATCATGGACGGCACTGTCGTGATCATCATATATTTGATATGCTTGAACAAAGGGGTATCCGTTACCGAAGAGGCGAGGACCGTCGTATCCGAGAGCGGAGATATCTTGTCCCCGAAATAGGCACCGGAGATAATCGCCCCTGCAATCCATCCGTCTTCAAATCCCTGTGCCTGCCCGATTCCCAGCAGGGCGATCCCGATGGTTGCGATTGTTGTCCAGGAACTGCCGGTCATAACGGATACGATCGCACAAATGATACAGGTTGATGCCAGAAAGAAACTGGGATGAATGATCTGCATCCCGTAGTAGATCAGTGTCGGGACGACTCCGCTAATCATCCAGCTGCCGGATAAAGCACCGATGATCAACAGAATAATCAGCGCGGTAGCCACACCGGAGATATTATTGACCATCGCCAGTTCGATCGCTTTCCAGCGAACTTTGCTGTATCCCATGGCAATCAGGCAGCAAACCGCTGTTGCCGTAAGCAACACCACCTGACTTCCTCCACTAAGCGCATCACTGCCAAAAGTATGAATTGTAACAAACAGGAGGGCTACCAAAACGAGTATGGGAACCAGTGAAAGTAAGGGGGAGGGTATCCTTTTGGGAGTATGATCCATTATTATATATATGCTTATGAATTATTTGCCTGCAAAAATACGGAAAATAATGTATATATTGATATCCTGGATTTCATTATCCCAATGACAGATCATCCAAATAAATAAAATTGACAAAATCCCGAATGCAGTTAAGCATTTTTTCGTTTTAAACGAGTTTTTGCGGGATATTCGTTTTTCTTATAAAAAAAGTAGTGCTTCATATACCCTCCTTCCTTTTTTCTGCGCCTTTATTAAATGAGTGAGGAACTCATATACTTTTAATTGGAATAAATGGATCAAATAGACAATTACATACAATCATTCCTGAATGGCACTTTAGATGCTGAAGGTCATGCCGCTTTACGGCAATGGATCAAAGAAGCTCCGGAGAACAGAACTTATTTCCATGATACGGTTGCTGTCTGGAAAGCAGGCGGTATTGTATCTAATGCGGATGATTTTAATGTAGAAAAAGCTATTAGCAAATTTAAAAAGGAAAATAAATCATCTAACCGGACAAACTTCTATAAGTATGCATTCAGAGTTTCTGCTGTGGCGATTGTCTTTTTGCTCTGCGGTATTTCTTCTCTATTCTTTTTATGGCAATCGGAGAAAACGGCAGTGGAAGCGGTTGAGGAATATAAAGAATATGTAGTAGAGGTTCCTGCTGGGGCAAAATCTAAAGTTACATTCCCGGATGGCTCTGTTGTTTGGTTAAATGCCGGAAGTAAAGTTAAATATGATTCGAATTTTGCGAAGGAATCAAGAAATGTGGCATTATCGGGGGAAGGATATTTTGAAGTAAGCAAGAATGAAGAATTACCTTTTGTTGTGAATACCGGTAATTTGTCAGTTAAGGTGCTTGGTACAAAATTTAATCTAAAATCCTATGAAGAAGACTCAGAGGTGAAAGTAACCCTCAAGGAAGGAGCGGTAAGGGTCGGAGATTTTCTGGCCGATGCCGCCCCGGTCGTACTGGAAC
The DNA here is from genome assembly GCF_023656795.1 of Parabacteroides caeci. NCBI lineage: Bacteria > Pseudomonadati > Bacteroidota > Bacteroidia > Bacteroidales > Tannerellaceae > Parabacteroides > Parabacteroides caeci. The sequence continues at coordinate 51,552 of NZ_JAMOKT010000032.1, read as the reverse complement.
CGAACCAACGGTTCACATTAAGGAAAGCAGACCTGGCAATGCAAGTCGATTCGGTGGATGCCAGCCATATAGAGAATTGGCGGAACGGAGCGATGACATTTGATAAAGTGCCGTTGGAAGAAATAGCTAAAGAACTGCAGCGCCTATATGATATACCTGTCCGGATAGAGAAAGAATCTTTGAAGAGAATAGTTTACTATTCGGATTTTCAAGAGAACGTAACCGTCGAAAAAGTTTTGGAAATATTATCCTCTGGAAATAAATTCAAATATGAGGTAAAGCCGGAACTTATTAGAATTTATAAATAACATTAAGTCTAATCTTTAAAATGAATGTGAATGAAGTAAAAGTAAATCTAACAAAAGGGGTAATAACCGTAGATACCCCATTTCTTAAGTAATTAAAAGTTAAATCTTAAACAAGTGAAGTATGAAAAAAACATTTAGAAAATCTGTTCAGGACTTATTGGCTACAAGAGCAGGACGTCTGGCCAATCTTGCCGGTGTATTTCTTGTTGCCGGAACGCTTACATTAAGTGCAAGCACGTATGCGACTGAACATATGCTTTCCTTAAATCTTAAAAATGCAACGATCCGCGAGGCTATTGAATCCATCAAGAGCCAAAGTGAATTTTCATTCAGTCTGGATGTGAAAGACCTGAATCTGGATGAAAAAGTATCTGTTTTCCTGAACAACAAATCGATCAATGAAGTATTGGCTGTGTTGTTTAACGGACGGAATGTGCGGTATGAAATCAACGATCGTCATATTGTGATTACTCGTGCCGGAAAAGTTGGACCGGAGTCAGTGATGCAACAGACTAAACGGATCACTGGTCGTGTTTTGGATGCAAACAATGAACCTGTTATCGGGGCAAACGTAGTTGTGGATGGAACGACAATCGGTACGGTTACAGATGTGGACGGAAACTTTACATTGGATGTTCCTGACGGAGCTACATTGAAGATCTCCTATATAGGTTATATAGAACAAACTATTCCGGTTGGAAATAAGTCGGTTATCTCTGTTATCTTGAAAGAAGATTCACAGGCTTTGGATGAAGTCGTTGTAGTAGGTTTCGGTACGCAGAAGAAATTGAATCTGACAGGTGCGGTAACGGCTGTAACCGGTGAAGAAATGACGAAACGTCCGGTTACGAATGCGGCAACCATGTTACAAGGACAAGTTCCGGGTTTGCGTGTTAACCAGGGGTTGGGGGCACCGGGTGCTGAAGCAACCACTTTCCGTGTGCGTGGCCAGGGTACTTTCTCGAATGCCGGTTCCGATCCGCTGGTATTGGTAAATGGTGTTCCGGGCAGTATTTCTAACCTGGATCCGAGCATGATTGAGAGTGTTTCGGTATTGAAGGATGCTGCTTCTGCTGCTATCTATGGTGCGCGTGCTGCCAATGGTGTGATCCTTGTCACAACGAAACAAGGGGCAGAAGGGGATGGCAAAGCGCATATTGCTTATCATGGCAATGTAGCTATTTATAATCCGACCCGTATGTATGATTTGGTGACTAATTCTGCCGAATATATGGAATTGTATAATCTAGCCAAGAAGAATTCCGGTGCCGGAGAACGTTATACCCAGGAACAGATCAATGCTTACCGGAATGGAGGTGGTAGCGCACAATATCCTAATTTTGATTGGTTGGATTATATGTTTGATCCGGCTGTTGTTCAAAACCATAATTTGTCGATCGCTGGCAATGCAGGAAAGACTACATATAATGTGGCTTTGAATTTCGTAGACCAGCCGGGTACGTTGAAAGGCTTCGATTATCAAAAGTATAATGCAACGGTCGATTTGACTTCACAAATTACGGATTTTATCAAGATTGGAACGTATACCAATTTGATGTATGGTGATCGTGATGAACCTCGTCAGGGACAAAGTGACGTGTTGTTGTCAACCTTGTCACAGGCCCCGACTTACATGCCGTGGTTGCCTGACGATGGTTCAGGGATGACCCGTTGGACAGGTTCTGCTTATTCGCACGAATCTCACAATAAAAATATGCCGGCTATCATTGGCACGGGTACGAATAAGAATTATCAGGATTTCGATGTGAATGCTCAATTGTGGTTGGATATCAATTTGGCTAAAGGGTTGACTTGGTACACGAAAGGTGCTGTTCGCTTACAATCTAACAAATGGAAGGAATGGGGAGGATCTGATGTCCCTGTTTATGATTATCATACAGGTGAACAAACCGGTTATCTGGATAGAGGAGCAAACGGTTTGACGGTAGAAGACCAGCGTCGTTTTTATACGAATTTGTATACCTATTTGAAGTATGATTTTACAACTCCGAACCAGTATCATAACTTTAATATTATGGTAGGTTATAGCCAAGAGTCTGAAAAGTATGAAACGGTACGGGCATTTCGGAAAGAGTATGCGTTCGATTTACCGGTAATCAATGCTGGTTCTAATGCAAATTGGTCGAATTCGGGTACGTTGGAAGAATGGGCTATTCAGTCTGTTTATGCCCGTCTGAACTATAATTTTAAAGAACGTTATTTGTTTGAAGCAAATATGCGTTATGACGGTACGTCTCGTATCTCTTCAGAAAATCGCTGGGGTATCTTCCCGTCATTCTCTGCCGGTTGGCGTATTACCGAAGAAGATTTTATAAAAGATTTGAATCTGAATTGGTTGAATAATGCCAAGATTCGTGCTTCTTGGGGACAGTTGGGTAACCAAAACATTGGTTTGTATCCTTATCAGGCAATGATTGCCGGTGTTTCTAACTATCCGTTTGATAAGAAAACAGAAACAGTGGGTTATCAGCAGAAAGCGTATGCAAACCGTGATATCAAATGGGAAACGACTACAATTACCGACGTTGGCGTTGATTTGCAGGTTTTCAATGGATTGAATGTGACATTTGACTGGTATAAGAAAGTGACTTCAGACATTTTGCGCTCTTCCCAAGTATCAGGTATTTTAGGTTTGGATGCTCCGACTGTCAATAATGGGGAAGTGGAAAACAAGGGCTTTGAAATTGCTTTCAATTATAACAACATGATTACGGATGGTGTCTTCAAAGGTTTGCAATATAATGCCGGTGTTTATTTTGACCGTTCAAGAAACAAATTGACTAAGTTTGGTGCGGAAGAAATCAGCGGTTATAATTTGAGAAGAGAAGGACTTCCTTATAATGAATATTATATGTTGGAGTGTATCGGTATTTTTGCGACGGAAGATGAAGTGAAAAATTCACCGAAACAGTTTAATGATAATACGTTGCCAGGTGACCTGAAATATAAGGACCAGAATAATGATGGTGTGATTGACAACAATGACCGTGTGCCTATTTCCGGACGTTTCCCCGGATTTGAATATTCTGTAAATGCTGGTGCTAGCTGGAAAGGTTTTGACTTGTCTTTGCAAGGACAAGGTGTTTCGGGTAAGAAATGGTATACAAATGAGTGGGGAATTTATCCATTCCGCCAAGGTTCTGCTCCGACACGTGAATATGTAGAAGGCATGTGGACGGAAGAAAATCCGTATAATGCTAAGCATCCGCGTCTGTATTTTGATAATTTGGGCGGAAATAAGAATACCAGATCAAACACTTATATGCTACAGAATGCTTCTTATTTCCGTTTGAAGAATTTGACGTTCGGTTATACTTTGCCTAAATCAGTTACGGATAAAGTAAAGATGTCGAGAGTCCGGGTTTATTTCTCAGGAGATAACTTATTGACATTTACAAAATTTTATGGTTTGGATCCAGAACGTGAAGGAGATGGACGTGCTGCTGTTTATCCGCAGAATAGAATTTGTTCATTTGGATTGAATGTTGAATTTTAAAAGTAGAATGCAATGAAAAAAATAGTAAATATTATATTGGCTTCAGCTTTGTTGGTGGGTTCTACGACTTCTTGTAGTGATTTTTTACAGAAAGATCCTCCTACATCACCTTCACAGTCTATTTTCTGGCAGAAAAAGAGTGATTTCCAATCTGCATTGGCTGGTAGTTTTTCTATGGTATATGAATGGCCGGGAGTTATGTCGCAGATCGTGGCTTGTTTTGATAACCTGACTGACAACTCCATTTGCCAGCATGATGAGGATACCTACGGTAAGACTAAGACGATTGCTTTAGGTGATTTGGATCCGAATACTTCCGGGTATGTCACTTATATGTATAATCATTGCTATCGAGGCATTGCTCGTGTCCATTTGTTAATGGAAAACCTGGATGCTTATCAAGGAACTGATATGTCTGCTGACGAGAGATCTTTTATGCTTGCGCAAGCGAAAGCATTGAGAGGCTATTTTTATTCTTGGTTGTACCAGTGTTATCGGGAAGTGCCTTTGGTTACAGAGTCTTTGACAATGGATAACATGTATCAGCCAAAAGCTTCACGTGCTGATATTTATGCTCAGATAATGAAAGATTTCGATGATGCCATCGCCGCTTTGCCGGACAAACCTTATTCTGATGCTCAAATGTCCGGATATTTCTCTCCGGGTGCTTTGAAAGCATTTAAGGCTCGTTTGATGTTGGCCGAAGCCTACGATGATAAAGGAAATGCAGATCCTTCTAAAATGGGGGAAATTGTGTCTTTGCTGGAATCAATCAAGGGGTATGATTTGGCAGATCGGATGCGTGATAACTTTATATCTTCCATGCAACTGGCTTCTCCTGAGATTATGTTCTCCGTTCGTTACTTGGCTCCTAATACAACCCATAGTATGGACTTGTATTATGCAGCATGGACTACTTGCGGTGTGACTCGTGATTTGGTAGATGCATTCGAGTGTACAGATGGTCAGAAATGGGGTGAATCTCCGTTGACTGTCCCGGTCAATGAATCTTTACTGGCTACTGGAGAATTGGGAGATGCCAATAAAGCAGAAAGGGCTAAATTGTTCCAAAATCGCGATCGCCGTTTGTATGAAACGGTTTGCCATAGTGGCGAAGCTGATTTCTCGATGGATGGACAAGAAGGAGGTTCGGTGACAGTTACCAATCAGATGCAAACCGGATTTGGTATGATGAAGTTGATTCAGCCGACCAAAGAAATGCCGAGTTATTCGACGATTTCCGATGCCGATGTTATCATTCTACGTTATGCCGAAGTTTTGATGATGATTGCTGAAGCAGAAAACGAAGCAAACGGGCCGACGCAGAAAGTGTATGATGCGGTTAATCAGATCCGCGTTCGTTCCGGTCAACCGGAGTTGCCTGCTGGTCTGACAAAAGATCAGATGCGTGAACGTATTCGTAACGAATGGCGTGTGGAATTTGTATTTGAAGGTCATCGCTATTTTCAGCTGAAACGATGGAAGTTAATGGACAAACTTGTGAATGGTGCGTCAGACCCTGCTTTGCCAACTTATGTAAAGGTCTTTAAGCCGGCATTCTATTATTTCCCATTACCACAAAGTGAAATTGATAAAGCCGGTGGCGTTTTGGTTCAGGATCCGAATTATAAATAAACCAATTCGTTAACAGTGATAGACAATGCCGGATGAATAAATTTCTTTTATTCCATAAATTGGGTATTGCTATTGAAAATTAATCGCTTTACATATGTACTATGGTGACTAAAAAAAACGACCGTTTTTTTTAGTCACTATTTTTCAAGAAAATCTTTTGATTTTTATGCTGCCAAATAGATGGTATCTCACAGATTTTTAGTACTTTTAGGTGTCCGAATTGATTTTGTCTGGTCAACATGAAAAATGACTAGAAAAAATGACCGTTTTTTCTAGTCACACATGGTTTTTACTAAAACTTTATGTGGTGTGTATTATGTTGATCTTTAAAGTGATACGGGGAATTATAGCAATGTCTTTATTGTGTTATGATGGATACTCGTGATGAATTAGTGGAGTTGCAACAAGGAAACCATAAAATTTTTGAATGCCTATTCAAAAAGTACTATGTTTTTCTTTGCTATGAAGCACGTTCTTACATCACGGAAAAACACATAATCGAAGAGATTGTAGGAGATGTTTTCCGTTGGTTATGGGAGAACAGGGAAACGTTGGTCATTACAACTTCTATCCGGGCTTATCTGGTCCGAGCTGTTCATAATGCATGTTTGTCGTATCTCAGACGAAATCAACCTGAGTATATTGAAATCGATGATAATATTGCAGAAAAGAATACATTATTTTCACTGGATGAATCCCCGCTCGATTATGTTCTTTCCAAGGAACTGATAGAACGGGTAAATAAAGCGGTGAAAGATTTACCCCCTCAATATAAAAAGGTCTTTGAACTCAGTCGGTATAAAAATCTGACTTACGCGGAGATTTCGGAAGAAATGGGAGTCTCTGTAAACGCGGTGAAATTGTATCAGAAGAAAGCACTGGCACAACTTCGCCAGGTTTTGAAAGAATATCTGCCGGCTTCTCTGGATTAGTTCGTTTTGCGAAATTATCAGCATTAGCCTATAAATGTAATCTATTTAATAGATTATTAGCTTTTTTATGAACGAATAGTAATATTATGTCAAAATATAAATGCATCTTTGTTGCGATAAGAAGTGGTCGGCTTATCGGTTGTAGGCTTGTTAACGCGACAACAATATAAATACTTATGAAAAAGATTCTTACGCTTATTATTTTGTTAGGATTACTAGGTCCTGACCGATCGTTTGCACAGAACAGTATTAAACTGTATCCCTATCAGATGACCCCGTCCCGCCATCCCGATTATCAACGTCATCATGTGAAATCGCCGGATGCTTCTTTCTTTCATGACAAAATTCAATTTATAGCACTTCGTGACCTTTCCGGAGATTATAAACAAAAACTCGATCAGTGGGTGGATAAGGATAAGCTCGGGGATATCTTGTGGGTTTCCTATCCGCTGGTTTTTCAGGATAATCTGAAAGAAGTCGTTGCCGAGATAAAGAAAAGAAACCTGTATCTGTTTGACCTTTGGGGATATATTCCGGGTTCGGGGCCTGGCGGATATTGGACGCAGTTCGTTATTCCCAATGGCGTACTCGATCTTTTTGAGAAAGAACTGGGCGACTGTTGGCTGGGCATGGATAACGGTGAACAGGATGGCCGGTATGTCGGTAGCTTTGCTCCGCGAATGTATCCGTTGGGTGCAGACCGTAAACAACAATACTTTAACTTCCAGCGTCATTTCCAGGAAATGGGCGATCAGCTGGGGAATAAAATGGCTACTCTTGTCTCCCTGAACTTTGGACATTATTTCCTGAAAGAAGGAGTTTATACATTGATAGGGGCGGAAACGGCCCAGGGATTGCCTAACTCGCAGATTTATTATTCCTTTATCCGCGGAGCCGGTAAGCAATATGGCGTTAACTGGTTTGGTAATGCTTCCGTATGGAACCGTTGGGGATATAAGACATACGATTCGAATGCTACCGGCATAGATGATGACTATAACAGTGGAGGCCCGTTGAAAGGGACCTCACTCGGATTGCTGAAACGGTTGATCTATACTCATTTGATGTACGATTGTGTGGCTGTCGGTTTCGAAGGGTCCATGCGGATAGACGACAAGAAGCTGAGTCCTATCGGTAAGATACAGCAAAGTGCGGTTAAATGGGTAGATAAATACGGTGATCCGGGTGTGATGTATACACCGGTTGCTTTGATGACCGATTTCTTTTCCGGCTGGTCTTTCCCGCGTCATCTATATTCCAGGCAGGCTTATAAAGTGTGGGGAAATCTGCCGTATGAGTTGCCGGATTATCTGACGGACGGGATGCTCGATATTTTATATCCCGGCTATCAGGATGCTTCCTATTATAAAGATGAAAGAGGGTTTATAGCTCCTAATCCTTATGGCGATATTGCCGATTGCCTGATGAGTGATGCGCCGCAATGGGTTTTGCAACAGTATCCGGTACTGGTCATTGCCGATGAGCTTCGTCCGGGAAAAGAAATCAACGATAAACTGGAAACTTATGTGAATGAAGGAGGACATCTGATTATCACTGCCGGTTCACTGAAAAACATGCCGGACGGAATTGCCGGTGTCCGTGCCGGAAACAAAACGACCGTGTGCTCAGGTCCGGTGATTTACAAAGGACAGTCGTTAAACGAGCGTGTTCCTTATACCTTGTCAGAACTGATTTATCCGGCATTTGCGACAATTCTGCAAAAATCTAACGAACTGCCGGCCGCTATCGAGTTGAATGCCGGAAAAGGAAAGATTACTGTTATCGCATCACCTTACGGTGTTACCGAACAACCGCAATGTGAACTTCCTGTCAAGGTGAAGGAAGAAATGCCGCTGGATAAACCTTACCCGATATTAAATCATGTGAAAGCATTGATGGGAGATATTTTCTCTTCCGTACAACTGTTCGAAACCAACCCGGAACTGAGCCTTGTAACCTGTTCCAGAGGCAATGGCGAATATACTGTTCTGATATCCAACGAACATTGGACACCGAAGGAGTTTTCCATCCGGACAAAGACCGGAAAGATTGTTTTTATCAAAGAATTACCGACAGACTGTTCGGAAATGAAAGCCGTTGGATATACGCCTAAAGTGGCTGTGAATACCTCCTTCGGTAAAAATACCTCCAATACGATTGCCGGCGGTAATGTGCGCGTTTTCCGTGTCCGGTTGAATGATGAAGCGGATATAACCGTTATGCCGGAAAGTACCCCGGTACCGAATGTTACGGGGCGTTCGCTTGTTTTACGCAATATCTCGGATGTAAAGGAAGAGATTTTGTCGCGTCCGACTTTCTTCGAACATTATGACCGTGTGGTGATTGACTGGCGTTATCTGAATAATAAGGAAAAAGAAACGTTGAAGCATGAATCCGGTTGGTTGGGACGCCAGAAATTGAAAATAACGGTAGATTTGACTTCCGGATTGAATCTGTATCCTGATTTGAGGATCGTAAATAATGATCCTCCTTTCTATCAGAAGAGCATGGATATCATGAAGCGTGTTATTGATAAGATGGAAATATTGGGTGCCGATGAATTATTGATTTCTACCCAGCGGACCATTGAAAATAATTATACGATGGAACAGTTCTATGCTTCTTTGAAAGAATCGTTCCAGGTTCTGTCTGATTATGCTGCGGAAAAGAATATCCGGTTGGTATTGCGACAAGCTGTTTCCCGTACCCCGGATACCATAGAGGGGTTGCAGAAACTGGTGAATGAGGTGAACCGTCCGAACTTTACCCTGGCTCCGGCTTTATCTTTGTTGTTGAACGATGAAGCGAACCTGGACGGTAATCTTTCCCGGTTGAAACAGATGGATATAAAGGATCTTCTTATTTCCGTCCCCCAAAAAGATATTCACAATCAATTATGGAATACGAATGCTCCGGTTTATAAATCCGGGCAGACAGAAACTATACGTAAGATATTATCTGCATTCCCGGATGCCCGTTATATAATGGATGGCCTGTATAATTCGCAGGATGAAGAGTATCTGGACGGAAAAGAATTAGACAAACTTGTTACTAAAAAATAATCACCTATGTGGAAGAAATTATTGATTACAGGATGTATGGCTTTCTACCTGTTGGGGGGAAGCGTGTTATCTGCACAACCGAGTTGTGAGACAAAAGAAGAAGTTACGTCCGAACAGCTGAACAGGACGAAGAAAGGCCTGGATGCTATGCTGAAAGAGTTGAAGAATAACTCTTGGTATCAGTCTGAATTGAACAAGGTTGCATCGTTGGCTACACCGTCCGAACAGATGCAGGCTTATAAGAGTCTGGCCGGTCGTTTGATTTCCGTACTGGAAATACAGGCCGAACTGGAATGGATGAAACCGGAAGCTATTCAGGAGGCTTTGGGTATCATGAAAAAGAGTTCGGGTTTTGATGCAAATCTGGCTGAAAAACGTTTCAATGAATTGAAGTCTCTGCTGGCCGGAGGTTTTGCCGGAATCTATACTGGAGATCAACAAGCACTCGACAAGGCTAATAAGGCGTTGGCTCTGAAACGCGAGTTGATGCTGATGAGCCCGGATGTGAATGTCGATAAGATGTTGACTGTTAAATTCAATCTTGGAGAACGGGCCAACTTTGTCGGTGCCGGAAGCCTGGGTATCCAGCCGAACAACTGGTCGAATCTTAGCTCTGCCAGCCGTAAGAATTTTAAAGCGGAACTGGTGGAATTGTCCGGCCTGAAAAGCGGAAACCTTCAGGAAAAAACTGTTTATAAACCGGCTGTAGAGGGTTCCTCCGTGACCGACCTGGTGTTGAACTGGGATGGGAAACGCTTGATGTTTACAGCATTGGATACGACACGCAGATGGCAGGTGCACGAAATCAATCTGGAAGGCGGCAATGCCAAACAGGTAACCAACATTCCGGAGCCTGACCTGGAGTTCTTTGATGCGACTTATCTGCCCGACGGACGTATGCTGGCGATTTCCAATATCGGTTATCAGGGCGTACCTTGTGTAAACGGTAGTGATGCGGTAGGTAATATGGTTTTATATGATCCCAGTAACGGTGACCTGCGCCGTCTGACATTCGACCAGGATGCGAACTGGCATCCGGTGGTGATGGCAAACGGTAAGGTGATGTATGTCCGTTGGGAATATACGGATTTGACTCACTATTTCTCCCGTATCGTGATGCATATGAATCCGGACGGAACCGAACAGAAATCGTTATATGGTAGCGGTTCCATGTTCCCGAACAGTATCTTCGACGTGCAGCCGCTGCCGAAGCGGACGAACCGTTTTGTCGGTGTTATCTCCGGTCACCACGGGGTAGCCCGTTCCGGCCGTCTGATGATTTTCGATCCGGCAAAGAGCCGTAAGGAAGAGAAAGGTATGATACAGGAATTGCCGTTTCGTGGCCGTCCGATTATTCCGGAGGTAAAAGATGAACTGGTAAACGGTGTGTGGCCGCAATTCATCAAACCGTATCCGCTGACCGACGAGACTTTCCTGGTAACGGCCAAACTGTCTCCGTACAGCCGTTGGGGAATCTATCTGGTGGATATTTATGATAACCTGACATTAGTTGCCAATGCCGACGATGCCGGTATGATCTATTCCGTTCCGGTGAAAAGTACTCCGGTTCCTCCGGCAATCCCGGATCGTATCAAACCGAATGAAAAGGAAGCGACTGTCTTTATCCAGGATATTTATGAGGGGGAAGGACTGAGAGGCGTTCCCCGCGGACAGATCAAGTCATTCCGTGTCTATGCGTATGAATATGCTTATCGCAGAACGCTGTCCGACCATTATAATCACGGTATCCAGGCCGGATGGGATATCAAGCGTCTGCTGGGAACCGTTCCGGTAGAAGAGGATGGTTCTGCTATCTTTAAAATTCCGGCCAATACGCCTGTCTCCCTCCAACCGCTCGATGCGGACGGACGTGCCGTGCAGTGGATGCGTAGCTGGCTGACCGGTATGCCGGGCGAAGTGGTATCCTGTGTGGGCTGCCATGAAGACCAGAACACCATTCCGGTTCCGAAAAGGGTTGCTGCATCTACCCGTAAGCCGCATGAATTGAAGATTGCCGATGGTGGTGTCCGTTCTTATACCTTTAAATATGAGATACAACCGATTCTCGACCGTGCCTGTGTGGCTTGCCATGATGGAAGCAAAGCCGGCCGGCCGAACTTTAAAGATACGACCTCGGTCGGTATAACCGACTGGAGCGGTACGCGTTATTTCCAGAAGAGTTACCTGGCCTTCCATCCGTACGTAAACCGGCAGGGACCGGAAGCGGATATGTATGTGATGACTCCCTACGAATATCATGCTTCTACCAGCGAAATCGTCCGTATGTTGGAACGTGGCCATTACAATGTGAAACTGACTGATAACGAATGGGATCATCTCACGATGTGGATCGATATGAACGCTCCGGGACGTGGCGAATTTGATGCTGATCCGTTGAATGGATACGAACAGTACGGCCGTCGCCTTGAACTGACCAATAAGTATGCGAACGGTGCCGGTGCCGACTGGCGCAAGGAACTGGCTGATTATGCAAGTTTGCTGAAAAGCAAGGGAGAGATCAAACCCGAATTGCCGGAAAAGGTTGCTCCTGTCAAGCATAAAGAGGTAAAGATGAAAGGCTGGCCTTTGTCTGCCGACGATATTCAGAAGATGTTGTCGAAAGAAAAATCGTTACGCAAAGAAATAGAGGTTGCCGATGGCGTGAAGATCGCCTTTGTCCGTGTCCCGGCAGGTAAGTTTGTGATGGGTACGAATAACGGTTATCCGGATCAGGCTCCCGAATTCAAGGCAGAAGTGAAGAAAGGCTTCTGGATGTCTGAGAAGGAACTGACCAATGAGCAATATAATGCACTGGTTCCCGATCATGACAGCCGTATCTACGCACAGTTCTGGAAAGACCATACGACCCCCGGTTATCCGGCAAATAAACCGAACCAACCGGTCATTCGTGTAAGTTATGAGGAAGCGGTGAATTATTGCCGGATGCTTTCAGAAAAGACCGGTCTGAACGTGCAGCTTCCTACCGAAGTCCAGTGGGAATGGGCTTGCCGTGGTGGTAGTGACCAGCCTTTCTGGTATGGTGCTATGGACGCAAACTTCGGACCGTATGAGAACCTGGCCGATGTACAGTTGGAAAAGATGGCCGTTACGGGTATCGATCCCCAACCGATGGAGAAGGATAATCCTTGGTTCTCGTATTATAATTACATGCCGAAAGTTGATACAGTCAACGACGGTTTGATGATCCCGACGGAAGAATATACCTATAAGGCAAATCCGTTCGGCCTGATCAACATGCACGGAAACTTACAGGAATGGACCCGTTCGATCTATGCTCCGTATCCTTATAATGACAAATCTCAGGAAACCCTGGAAGCTAAACAGGTAGTTGCCCGTGGTGGTTCCTGGGTAGACCGTCCGAAAGATGCAACGGCAACAGCCCGCCGTGCTTATCTGCCCTGGCAGAAAGTGAATAATGTAGGGCTTCGCCTGGTCATTGAGGATTGAAAATAAAACATATATCTTTTACAAACGAAATAAGGGACTTTCATCGACGAAAGTCCCTTATTTCGTTTGTAAAACACCTATGCTTTGAGAGTAGGATAGAAATGTAAGGAAAATTGTATACTTTTGAAAAGTGAAAAGGCTATAACTTAATTAAGTTGAAAAAGGGAGATACTAATATTCAAGCTATTCTTGAAGATCTGGCAACGAAGAGCTCTGAGCCTGCGTTCAAATCTTTATACTTCTCTTATTCCGACCGGATAATGAGGTATCTTGTTATGTATGTAAAATCCAGCCAAATAGCAGAAGAATTGGTATCTGATGTTTTCTTCGCTCTTTGGGAGAATAGAAAGCAATTAGTGGAAATTACTAATTTCGACGCCTATATTTACCGGATAGCCAAATTTCGGGTTCTGAAGTATTTGCGGGATAACAAAACTTTGACTGTTGACCTGGATGAAGTGCCAATTGAACTTTTTGCCTTTACCGAAACGACGCCCGAAGACGATTATATCTCCCGTGAATTGATTGATGCCTTAAATGAAGCGATCGAACAGCTACCGACCAAGTCAAAACTGGCTTTTAAATTGGTACGTGAAGACGGCATGAAATACAAAGATGCAGCGGAGCATTTGGGGATATCGGTCAAAACGCTGGAGGCGCAACTTACCTATGCGATGAAAAAAATCGCGAAAATTTTCAATATAGATTAAGGGTAAAATTCAATTTTCGGTACTTAGATAAAAAGTACTGGAAATTGTATGGATCACGAAATAGAACAAATCATCTTAAGGAACCTTTCAGGCGAAGCATCCTGTGAAGACATTCTTGTCTTTTCAGAGTGGCTTTCTTCGTCTGATGCCCATAAAGATTCTTTTCTGAAAATTAAGAAATACTGGGATGCGGAGGTTGCGGGCGTGAAACTCCGTAATCCGGAAGCTGCCTATAATATGCTGTTGGAAAGAATCCGGAAAACAGAGCGAAAGAGAGTGGTTCGACAATTATGGATAAAATATGCCGGTGCTGCCGCAGTTGCTGTCATTATCGGCATTGCCGGTTATTGGATGGGTGGGCATCAGGCTACCGCTCCTCTGCAATATTATTCTTATATCACGGGAAATTCCATCTCTTCATTTGAACTGCCGGATGGAACAGAAATATCATTGAATAAAAACAGTAAGTTGTCTTATTCCAGTTCGTACGGAGAACAGGTCCGCGAAGTCTCTTTGGATGGGGAAGGTTTCTTTACAGTGACGAAAGATAAAGAGAAAGCCTTTGTGGTGGACCTGAATGGTTCAAAAATATCCGTATTGGGAACTGTTTTTAATGTAAAGAACTATAAGAAAGAAGACATAACAACGGCGACTCTGGTTGAAGGTTCGATCCGTTTTGAAACACCGGATCAGCAGATTGTCTTGAAACCTGACCAACAGCTGGTCTTCAATAAGTCCAATAATAAAATAGACATGACGAATGTCTCTACGGACCTGGTTACGGCCTGGAAGAGCCATTTGATAAAATACAGGTCGGTCCCTTTCCGGGAGTTCCTGGATATGCTGAAAGAGCGGTATGAAGTGGAGATCATCCTGTCGAATGAAGCATTGGGCGATCAGAAAGTAACAGGTTCTTTCGATGAAAGCCTGACAGTCGATCAGATACTCGACCTGATGAAGAAGAACCTTGTGTTCAGATGGAAGAAACAGGGCGAGAGCTATGTGATCAATTAACATGAGTATTAACAAATAAAAAGAAAGGAGCCATGAAAACACAGAAGAGATAAGCATATATACTATTTGGAAAAAACAAAACCGGCCATTCTTGGAGGGAGCAGCCGGTTCAGTTTCGAGAAATTAACCGGTCAATTCAAGCTACTGGAAATAGCAGGGATTGACAATTAGTTAACTTAATTCATTTACAAAAATATGAAAATTATATGGATCAACGAAATCTCTTTTACAAAAGAGGTTAAAAGATTATTGCTTCTTATGAAAATCACATTGATCATCTTGTTTATATGTATTTTTCAGTTGCAGGCTATTGACTCTTACAGTCAAACCACGACTCTCTCTATCCAAACTAAAGAAGTCGCGTTGGAAGATTTGTTTAACGAAATAGAGAGTCGGAGTGAGTATTTGTTCAATTATCGTGATAGCGATGTCAGCCATATTAAAACAAAAGTAAATATAGTGAACGGGAATATAAAAGATATCCTTACTCAGGCGTTGAAGAATACAAACCTGTCTTTTTCCATTAATGACAGGCATATTACCATATTTGATACTCCTACAATAGAAAAAGAAGAAAAAAAGGTGGTATCCGGGAGTGTGAAAGACAATAGTGGAGAGCTTTTGTTGGGAGTCTCTATTGTCCTCAAGGGAACATCAATTGGGACAGTAACGGATATAGATGGCAATTACTCGGTTGAAGTTCCGGATGACCACGCTATATTGGTTTTTTCTTATCTAGGTTACAGTACCCAAGAACTTTCAGTAAAAGGAAAAAGCCGGCTGGATGTTATCTTAACTGAAGATATGCAAAAACTGGAAGAGGTAGTTGTTGTTGGTTATGGTACGCAGAAAAAAGTAAACTTAACAGGTGCAGTGGCTCAACTGAAAGGAGAAGTTCTTGAAAACCGTCCTGTAACCAATATAACACAAGCTTTACAGGGTACTGTAGCAAATTTGAATATTTCATCTACTTCAGGTGGAGCACCGGGAGCGGATCAAACAATTAATATCCGCGGGTATACCGGTTTTGGTTTGGATGAAAATGGGAAAATGGTATCAAAGTCACAATCTCCTTTGATTGTAATTGACGGAGTACAAGGCGGTGATATCAATTCAATAAATATGCAGGATGTGGAAAGTATCTCGGTATTGAAGGATGCAGCTTCTACAGCTATTTATGGTTCGAGTGCTCCGTATGGTGTAATTATCATTAATACGAAAAAAGGGAAAAAGGGTAGCAAAGCTAAAATTACGTATAATAATAACTTCGGTTTTGCACAGCCTATCAATTTACCTAAAATGATGAATTCGCTGGATTTTGCAAATATTTATAATGAAGCTGCCAGGAATGGAAATATTGCTCCTGTTTTTTCAGAAGAAAATATCCAACGTATAAAAGATTATCAATCCGGAGTATTAAAAGATGAAACGATTCCCGATCCGACTCCAGGTATTGATGAATGGCAGACATGGACAGGTAATGGAAATAATGATTGGTTTGATATTTATTTCAAGAATATGTCTTTTAGCCAGCAACATAATGTGGGTGTTTCCGGAGGTACGGATAAGACAAATTACTATGTAGGACTTGGTTATAACCAAAAAGATGGTATGTATAATTATGGAGATGATTCTTATAAACGCTATAATGTTCGTACTAATTTGTCTGTGGATCTGGTAAAATGGCTTAGTTTCAATATGAGATCATCCTATGCCAGGTGGACAACGGATTCACCTGATACTTATAACGGCTCGAAAGATTATATGCATCAGATTGCTAGAAAATGGCCGACAGCACCATTAAAGAATCCGGATGGTGCATATTCTTATCCAAGTGAAATACCTTTACATCAAGATGGTGGACGTGACAAATCGACGTCAGATCAAGCCGTGTTGACAGGCGAGTTTGTTATAACTCCAATGACCGGATGGAACATAACTGCAAATTATACGTTTGATGGATTGTTTGTAGAAGAAACCGAGCATGTTAAAACGTTGTATGTGACAAACCCAAGTGGTGCTTCAACTATTTATTCAGGAACAACTCCTAACTCTTATAAAAGAGTAAATAGTAAGAATCAACATCATATTATCAATTTGTTCTCTTCCTACGAAAAACAGTTGGGCGATCATTATTTTAAAGCGATGGTTGGCTATACTCAGGAACTTTATGATGATTTGAAAACTTCTGTAAAGAATACGGATTTGTATTCTGATAATTTGCCTTCCTTGTCTCTGACTTATGGAAAATCACCATCTATTGAAGATAAGGCAAATCAGTTGGCTATTCGAGGTGGTTTTGGCAGGATCAATTATAATTATAAAGAGAAATATTTATTGGAATTGAATGGTCGGTATGATGGTACTTCCCGTTTTTTAAAAGATGTCAGATATAAATTTTATCCTGGGGCTTCTGCCGCATGGGTAATGTCTAAGGAAGATTTCTGGAAGCCTGTAGAAGAATATGTAAATACATTCAAGCTCAGGGTATCCTATGGGTCTTTAGGGGATCAGGGATTTATTGATAGCTATTATCCGTTCCATCCTTCTATGTCAACGACTGCTCCAAGTGGAAGCCAGTGGATCTTTGCAGATGGGCGGCAAGCTTATGTAAGTTATCCGGGGTTGGTTAATCCCAATTTGACCTGGGTAACAACTTCAACCATTGACTTCGGAGTGGATATGACATTTTTGAATAATCGTTTGAATGCGACTTTTGACTGGTATAAGCGCTCTTCTAAAGACTTTGTAGGACCTGCTGAAATATTACCGTCTATTATAGGAATTGATTCACCGCAAATGAATAATTCCGCTATGAATACAAAGGGATTTGATTTGTCTGTTTCATGGAGAGATCGCATAGGGGAGGTTAATTATGGTGTAAGTTTTGTATTAAGCGATTATATGAGTGAGATTACTTCATACCCCAATCCTACAGGTTTGAATACAACTTGGTATGAAGGACGCAAAGTCGGAGATATTTGGGGATATGAAACATATGGTGTTTTTAAATCTGATGAGGAAATAGCATCGGCTCCTTCACAGGATAAAATATATGCTCAATGGAGTCCGGGTGATATTCGCTATGTAGATCAAAATGGCGATGATAAGATTGATTGGGGTGATAATACACTTGCAAATCCTGGTGATAAAAAAGTGATAGGGAATACAACCCCGCGTTTTTCTTATGGGCTAAACCTAAGTGCAGATTATAAAGGATTTGATTTCTCTCTTTTCTTGCAGGGGATAGCAAAACGCGATGCTTGGATTGATTCAAATTATTTCTGGGGTATTGTCGGCGATCAATGGCAGAGTTCTGTATTCACAGTTCACTCGGATCGTTGGACGGAAGATAACCCTGACGGGTATTTCCCTAAATTCTATCTGACTTCTCAAAATAATAAGAATACGCAAACACAAACCCGATATTTGCAGAATGCAGCGTACATGCGCATTAAAAATATGCAGATTGGATATACGTTCCCGAAATCTTTGATTAGTAAGATCAATTTTGAGAGATTAAGAGTTTATGTGAGTGGAGATAATCTGGCAACATTTTCAAGTATGTTCAATACGATTGATCCGGAGTTTTCGGCTACCAACGGTAAGTTATATCCTTTGCAAAGAACCTGGTCGGTCGGTTTGAATGTTACTTTTTAATTGTATAACCTTATGAATAATAAAACAATGAGAAAATATAAATTCAGCTTATGTTTAGTCGTTTTGATGGGATTGCTTTGTTCGTGCAATGATGACTTTCTAGAACGTGCTCCTATTGTTAATATGAGTGATGCAAGTTATTGGAAAACGGTCAACGATTTGAAATTGTATGTGAATAATTTTTATAGTCGGAAAGATTTGTTGAAACCTTATACTGATTGGGGTACAATTGGTCCGTATGGTGATGATGCTGATAATGGTAGTGATACGCAAATCAAGTATAACTATCATACCGGCATGAATGGTGAAAATACGTTACCGGCCTCAGGTGGAGGTTGGGCTGTATCTGACTGGGCTGCATTGAGGGATATTAATTATTTCATGAGCAATTATGAGAAAGTGGATGAATCCTGGGACCAGATAAAAGAATATGTAGGTGAAACGCTCTTCTTTAGGTCTATATTTTATTTTGGTAAATTGCGCAGTTTTGGTGATCTTCCTTGGATAAGCGGAACTTTGGATAATACATCAGAGGTTCTGTATGGAACCCGGTTGCCTCGGAATCAAATCGTTGATTCCATTATGGTGGATTTGGACAAGGCTATAGAATACTTGCCGGAACGTGCTAATTATACTGGGCGGATTACGAAAGAAGTAGCCATGTTATTACAGGCCAGAATTGCTTTGTATGAAGGAACTTGGGAAAAATATCATTCAATAAAGGCTACTCCATTCAGAGTAGAAGGTAGTAATGGCGAGAAGTTTATTAAGAAAGCAGCTGATGTGTCGGATGCGCTAATGGCTTTAGCTGAGAGTAACGGAAAGACTGCTTTGGAGGATGGGACAAATAAAGGATATACTAATTTATTTAACCAAAGAGATTATAGTACAAATATGGAAATTATGTTGTGGCGTAAATTCTCCAAAGAAGATAATCTATACACTCACTGGGCAGGATATAATGGTGGTGGTCGTGGCTTAACCAAGAGTATGATAGATTCTTATTTGTGTCTCGATGGGAAACCGATTGCTTTATCAGATCAATATAAAGGAGATGCAACATTAAAAGACGTTGTAGCGAATAGAGACCCTCGTCTTAATCAGACAATTGTAGTCGATGATGGGGCTCATATTCAGTATGTTGAAAGCAACAGCTTTTTTAGAACTCCTGTTTTTGAAGGTGCAGCTGAGAATACATGTCCGACAGGCTATCAATTATATAAAGGCTTTAATACCAGTTATGAAGAGACTAACACAGGAATGGCTACTATTGCGGTAATTTATTTTCGATATGCGGAAGCATTGTTAATAAATGCAGAGGCAAAGGCGGAATTAGGGGTGATCAATCAGTTGGATATTGATAAAACAATCAATGCATTAAGGCGGAGAGTTGGTATGAATAATGGCCTGTTGGATATGAATAATATTCCGGTTGACCCTAACTGGCAGTTTAAAAGTATCAGTCCGTTATTGAATGAGATACGTCGTGAACGTAAAGTGGAGCTGGCGTGTGAAGGTTTTAGAGTTGATGATATCTTTAGGTGGGCTGCAGCTGATGAAGTGATTGTCGGTTACAGACCTAAAGGGGCGGTGAAAGAACAATGGCGTAATTATCCCGATGTTTCTCCGGCTTTTGTCACTGCATGGGAGAATTTGAAAGTGGATGAGACTGGCCATATTGACCCGTATAAAAATTTTGCAACGATGGATAATGGTTTCCGGTTTAAACTGGATAGAGATTATTTATCTCCTATACCGACGATAGAGTTAACCTTGAATCCTTTATTGAAGCAGAATCCAGGTTGGTAGCGACTTAATTTATTTTGTGTGAACAAATCAAATTCTAAGCAGGAAAGGGAGGTTTTGTTCTCCCTTTCTTATAAAATATATGATGATGGAAAGAAATATATTGGGAGTATTGATGGTTTTAGCCATGTTATGTGCTTGTACGCCTCAGTCTCAACAATCTGAGGCAGTAGAAGAATTAAAAGTCCTGTCATGGAATGTCTGGCATGGCGGACATTCAGAAGCCTATCCTGGCAAGAGTTGTGAGGGTACTATGGGAATATTGAAGAAGAGCGAGGCTGATGTGATTTTGATGGTTGAAACTTATGGTTGTTCAGATCAGGTTGCAGATCATTTGGGATATTATCATCGTTTGCTGTCGAGTAATCTCTCTATCTATAGCCGTTATCCGATTTTGAAAACATATACTTTCCCTGATTCGATAGCTACATTTAATTTTAGTGGAGTAGAATTAGATGTAAATGGTAAGCGGGTACGTGTTTTCGACACCTGGTTGCATTATCTTCCTGATATGCGGTTGGTTCCGACTGAAAAGACAGAAGCAGAGATACTGGCTTGGGATGATGAAGGAACACGGGATGAGGAAATCAAGCGGATTCTGTCGGTTCTGCAACCTATATTGGCAGAGGTGGACAGTATTCCTGTTATCATAGGGGGAGATTTTAATGATCATTCCCATTTGGATTGGACTGAGGCTACCAAAAATATGTATAATCATGGAGGGGCTGTTGTAAACTGGACCGTATCGAAGATTATGGAAGAGGCCGGTTTTAAAGACAGCTTTCGCGAATTGCATCCTGACCCTGTCAAGGAACTAGGTCCGACATGGTATTGGACAGGAGATGATAAGAATCGTCAAGATCGTATCGACTTTATCTATTATAAAGGCAATAAACTGAAAGCGATCGAATCGGGATCATATAATGCGGATCTGCCTGGTTATCTCGATTTCTATGGTGAGAAGTTTTTTTATGCATCCGATCATGGTTTTGTGATAACTACTTTCTCGTTGAAATAGACTGTTTTACAATAAAAATAAATAATATGAAACGTCGTAATTTTCTTGAATGTTGTATGCTCTCCCTGGTTGCGGCAGCGGCAAAAGCTAAAGGGGGTGGTCTTGAAACGGAAGCATCAGGCTCCGGGCGGTTGAAGTTTGGTGTCATATCGGATATTCATCCGGATATAATGCATGACGGGGAACATCGGTTACAGGTCTTTTTGGAGGCTGCGGCTAAAAATAAGGTCGATTTTATTATTGAACTGGGTGACTTCTGTTTTGCAAAAGAGGCTAATGTTCCTTTCCGGGATTTGTGGGATAAGTTTCCGGGAGATAAATATCATGTTTTAGGTAATCATGATATGGATATTTGTTCCAAGGAAGAGTATATGGAATTTGTCGGGATGAAGAGCCGTTACTATTCTTTTGATAAAGGGGATTTCCATTTCATTGTGCTTGATCCGAACAATCTGTTTGTCGACGGGAAGTATATCCCTTATAAGAATGGAAATTTCTATGTCGATACGAGCCAACGTGAACATCTGGACCCGGAGCAGGTCGAATGGTTGAAAAAGGACCTGGCGTCGACGGATAAACGGTGTATCCTTTTCTCTCATGAATGTTTTGAGAATACGGTACAGAACAGGGAACTGGTGCGGGGAATCCTGGAGGCGGAAAATGAGCGATGCGGTTTTAAGAAAGTGATAGCAGCATTCAGCGGACACGATCATACGAATTATACCAAAGAGATCAACGGCATTACCTATATCCAGATCAACAGTGCTTCTAACCAATGGGTAGGAGAGAAGTATGCCTGTCCGGAACGTTTCAGCGATGAGATAAACAAACGAAAGCCGTCTCTGAAATATACCGTTCCATACAAAGATTCTCTTTATGCAATCGTAACACTTGATTCGAAAAGCCTGAAGATGAAAGGACGTGAAAGTTCATTTATCCCTCCGACTCCCACGGATATAGGAATACCGGATACCATGTATCCTTTCCCACTGGTACCCTGGATAAAAGATTTTGATTTACGGTTCTGATTATTGAGGATGTTTAAAGTAAATAGCGTAAGGTATCGGGATTCCTTCGCGTATCCCATACCAATGCTATTCGGATATACTTCTTTTGATTACCATGATTGCATTTCTTTATCCAATTCATCGGATGTGATACATAAACCTTCCGAATCTTCTTTTTCTGCTTTCGACATGAATTCTTTTAATAAAGAAGAAGGCATTGTATAAGTTGTTTCTCCCTTCAACCTGTGTACAAATTCCTTTATTTCGCGTATTAAGAGTGCTTTTCTTGCTTCTATTTCCATTGTTGTCATATTAACTCCTTTCGATAAATATTTGTACCATACAAAGGTAGCAAACTTTAGTTATATGGTTGTCTCCTTTAGTATTTTACTAAGTTGTTTAACACCCTCCGAAGCTCCGGCTCTGATAAAGTGAATATCATTCCGGTAGGTGTTTACGTCTTTCGGGTCTATCAGATAGATCGGTTGGCCGCGGCGTACGTAATTCAGTAATCCGGCAGCCGGATAGACGTTGAGGGAGGTGCCGATGATGACGAAAATGTCGCATGATTCTACCATACGCATGGCCGGGTCGATCATTGGAACCGCTTCACCGAACCAGACAATGAACGGACGAAGCTGTACACCGTGCGGGTCTTTGTCTCCGATATGGATATCCGGATTCTCGGGTGACAGGTCGTAAGTCGTATTCAGGTCGCGGACGGAACAAGATTTCATCAGTTCGCCGTGCAAATGGATCACATCGCTGCTTCCTGCCTGTTCATGCAGGTTATCGATATTTTGTGTAATGATATGAACGTCAAAGTCCTTTTCCAATTCAGCCAGTCCGATATGTCCTGCGTTGGGCTTGGTGTTGAGCAATTCCCTGCGTCGCTGGTTGTAGAAGTTGAGGACCAGTTCTGGGTTGGCAGCAAAGCCTTCGGGGGTTGCTACATCTTCCACCCGGTATTTTTCCCAAAGACCGTCGGAGTCACGAAAGGTCGAAATGCCACTTTCGGCGCTCATGCCGGCGCCGGTCAGTACGACTAATTTCTTTTTCATAAGGCTATTGTGTTTTAAGTTTAGCAAAGATAGGTAAATAATAAGAGATATTGTTATGAATTAGAAACAAATATCCCCGGTGTTTTTGTGGCATCGGTTGTTTTTTCAGGAGTAAAGCGAGGTGTTATTATTTGTATAAATTACATAGTTCTGCTGGAACTAGGATGAATAAAACGTTGCAAATATATAAACAAATACAATACAAACAAATTTTAACCTGGGTTTTTGCAATTTATTTAATAAATACCAAAATGTATTATCAAAGTACGACCTTAATGGGGAGATATTATTGAACTTATTCACTCGTGCATCCCTATATATGCCTTAAAAATCCTAGTTCCAGCAGAACTCTGTTGCTTTTTGTTCTTGTAAAATTGATTGATAAAAATTTATTACTGGTTAGGATGTGATAATATCAAGTTTGATGTGATGATATTTTTAGATCTAAAATGTTGATAAATGAACAATTAATTATTTAAATTCATAAAAAAACTGTTATGTTTATCGAATGCAAATAATGCTACGCTCCTGAAAATCCCAAAACAAGCAGGCATTATCACCAGCATTTTACTGGCTTTTTCTCCGGTAATGAGTGCTAACGGAAATCCGGTAGCAGAGCCGGAAATTGTGGTACAGGTTTCTCAGCAATCTTCGACAGTAAAAGGTGTTGTAGAGGATGATATGGGTCCTGTAGTAGGAGCAACGGTAGTTGTGAAAGGAACTACGAACGGTACGGTAACCGATATGGACGGCAACTTTTCTTTACCCGGGGTGAAAGAGGGTAGCATATTGGTCGTTTCGTATGTCGGTTATCTCTCTCAGGAAATTACTTACACCGGACAATCTTCTCTCCGGATTCAGCTGAAAGAAGACTCGAAACAGCTGGATGAAGTGGTAGTTGTGGGGTATGGCTCACAGAAAAAAGTGAATCTGACAGGATCTGTCAGTACGGTAGATTCCAAGGTCCTTGAATCTCGCCCGGTTCAGAACGTATCGCAGGCACTTCAAGGTGTTATCCCCGGTTTGAATATGTCGGTAGGCAGTAGCGGAGGTATGCTGGATGGATCACTGAATATTAATATCCGT
The DNA here is from genome assembly GCF_023656795.1 of Parabacteroides caeci. Classification (NCBI taxonomy): domain Bacteria; kingdom Pseudomonadati; phylum Bacteroidota; class Bacteroidia; order Bacteroidales; family Tannerellaceae; genus Parabacteroides; species Parabacteroides caeci. The sequence continues at coordinate 27,268 of NZ_JAMOKT010000032.1, read as the reverse complement.
GGCGGAGGTACGATCGGTCAGGGATCGAGCGGAAGTCCGTTGGTACTGGTTGATGGTATCGAAGGGGATATGAATACCGTGAATCCGAATGATATTGAAAATATCAGTGTCTTGAAGGATGCAGCTTCGTCTTCCATCTATGGAGCACGTGCCTCATTCGGTGTGATCCTTATTACGACCAAAAGCGGTAAATCCGGTAAGACCCGGGTGAATTACTCGGGCAACGTACGTTTCTCCGATGCTGTCCAAGTGCCGGAGATGGTCGATTCTTATTCATTTGCCCAATATTGGAATAGGGCAAATACGAATGGGGGAGGAAATCCGATATTCAATGACGACGCCATGAAAAACATCAAGGATTATATGGACGGTAAGTTCACCGACCCTACCAAACCTGAATACTATGGTACTGTTGCCGGATCTGATGGTAAATGGAATAACTATGGAGGCGCTTTTGCCAACACGGATTGGTTTTCCGAGTTCTATCGTGACTGGGTGCCTTCTACGGAACATAATCTTAGCCTGAGTGGTGGTACTGATAAGTTGACCTATATGCTCAGTGGCAGTTTCCTTGACCAGACCGGTTTGCTAAAGCATGGTGATGACAAGTTCAACCGTTATACAATGAATGCAAAGATTTCGGCAAAACTGGCCGACTGGGTCACTGTAAACTACACCGGCAAATGGACGCGCGAAGATTATCATCGCCCGACCTATCTGACGGGCTTGTTCTTCCATAATATTGCACGCCGCTGGCCGACCTGTCCGGTTGTCGATCCGAACGGGCATTATCAGCGGGATATGGAAATTGTCCAGCTGGAAGACGGAGGAAAGCAAACCAGCCAGAAGAACTGGTACACACAGCAGTTGCAGGCTATTTTCGAACCTGTTAAAGACTGGCGTATCGTTGCTGAAGGCAGTATGCGTTCTTACTACCGTAAACAGAGCTGGGCGGTATTGCCTATTTATGCGTACGATGCCAAAAATGAACCGTATCTTCTTTCCTGGAACGGTGGTGCAGCCGGTTACTCGGAAGTATCGGATTCACGTGAGGATGAAGACTACTTCTCTACCAATATTTATTCGGATTATACCAAATCGCTGGGCAATCATAACTTTAAAGTAATGGCCGGTTTCAATGCCGAACTTTACCGTCCGAGCGGATTGAATGGCTTCGGTACGGATCTGATCTCTGCGGATGTCCCGTCGCTCGGCCTGACACAGGATAATAAGAAAGCTAGTTCCTGGACACGTGAACGGGCCATTGCCGGTTTCTTCGGACGTATTAACTACAATTATGCCGACCGTTACATGCTGGAAGCCAATCTGCGTTACGATGGTTCTTCCCGTTTTATCGGCGATCAGCGCTGGGGCCTTTTCCCTTCCTTCTCGGCTGGTTGGAATATAGCTCGCGAAGCATTCTTCGAACCCCTGAACAGTGTAGTCGGAACATTGAAGGTAAGAGCATCCTGGGGACAGCTCGGTAATAACAATACGGACAGTACCGATGCCTGGTATCCGTTCTATCAGAACATGCCGACTGGCACGGCTTCTTCCAGTTGGCTGATAAACGGTACCCAACAGAATGTGGCCGGCCTTCCGGGCATCGTCAGCAGTCTGATGACCTGGGAAACGATCGAATCATGGAATGTCGGTTTCGATTGGGGATTGTTCGACAATCGCCTGACCGGTTCGTTCGATTATTATAACCGTTATACATATGATATGATCGGGCCGGCTCCTCTGTTGCCTTCCGTTTTGGGTGCCAATGCTCCGCAGATCAACAACTGCGATATGAAATCATATGGATGGGAACTGGAAATGTCATGGAGAGACCGTATCCAGAAATTCAACTATGGCGTTCGTCTAGTAGTATCCGACAACTTGCGTAAGATACTCAGGTATCCGAATGAAACAATGGCCCTGAGTACGTATTATAAAGGACAGATCCTGGGGGATATCTGGGGATACCAGACGGTCGGGATCGCACAAAGTCAGGAAGAGATGGACAAACATCTTGCCAACGGCGGTACGCCTAACTGGGGAACAAGCTGGGGACCGGGCGATATCATGTATGCCAATACCGATGGTAAAGACGGTGTAGACAGCGGAGCCAATACGCTCGACGATCATGGGGACATGAAGATCATCGGAAATAACACGCCACGCTATAACTTCGGTCTGACATTGGACGGAGCCTGGAACGGACTCGACTTCTCTATTTTCCTGCAAGGTATCATGAAAAGAGATTATATGCTGGGTGGCCCGTATTTCTGGGGAGCACAAGGCGGCGAATGGCAATCCTGCGCTTTCAGCGAACATATGGATTACTGGCGTCCGGAAGGCGACCCGTTAGGAGCCAACACCGGAGCTTACTATCCGAAACCCTATTTCAATACCGACAAGAACCAGCGTACCCAGACCCGCTATTTGCAAAACGCAGCTTATATACGTTTGAAGAATATGCAGGTCGGATATACATTACCGAGAATATGGACGCAAAAAGCAGGAATGGAATCGGTACGTATTTATGTTTCCGGTGACAATTTGCTGACTTTATCTGATATCAGCGGCGTATTCGATCCTGAATTGCTGGGCAGCGACTGGGGAGACGGTAAACTCTATCCTTTGCAGAAAACTATTTCAATCGGTTTAAATGTAAACTTTTAATTCATTGAATGAATATGAGACTAAAATTAAAACATATATATGTCGGCGCATTGATCGGTATGGGCGGATTGGCGATGACATCCTGTAACGACTTTCTGGAACGTGCTCCGATCAGCCAGATAACCCCGGAATCTTATTTCACAACAGTGGATCAGGTGGGTAATTACGTGCTTAACTATTACGATTCCCAGCTCGAAAATTCCAACGGAACCAAGATGTTTCATCAAACGGCCTGGAATTCCGGCGTGCAACGTAATGATGCCAATACCGATAACCTGCTGACGGACGAAGGCAACCTTAATTATTTTGCCGGAAACTGGCAGGTGTCGGCCGGTAAGACCACACAAGGCTTGTTATCCCGTGTCCGTGTATGGAATTATCTGTTTGAAGAGATACTTCCTAAAGAAGAGGCCGGAACGATCCAGGGGGCGAGCGATCTGCTTAGCCATTATATCGGGGAGGCCTATTTTTTCCGTGCATTGAGTTATTACGTAGCCCTTGTGAAATACGGTGATTTCCCGATCGTGGAAGAAGTGCTGCCCGACCAGAGCGACGTGCTTGTCGAACACAGCAAACGAGCACCCCGCAATGAAGTGGCCCGTTTTATCCTGAAAGACCTCGATGAAGCGATCTCCCGTCTTAAAGATCATGGATTTCAGATGAACCAGCGTATCAATAAACAAACGGCGCTGCTGCTGAAATCGAGAGTAGCCCTCTTTGAAGCTACTTTCGAAAAATACCACCAGGGTACGGGCCGTGTACCGGGCGATGCGAACTGGCCGGGAGCTAAGATGGACTATAACAGCGGTAAATCGTTCGATATACCCGGCGAAATAGACTTTTTCCTTACTCAGGCTATGGATGCTGCGTCAGCAGTAGCCGATCAGGCCACGCTGACGGATAATTCCCATGTGATGAACCCCGTTTACGGACAAGTATACGGCTGGAATCCTTATTTCGAAATGTTCAGTACGCCGGATGCGTCAGGGATTAACGAGGTGTTGCTATGGAAGCAGTATAATAAGGGGTTGAGCATTTCCCATTGTGTACCTATCCGTTTGCAGGTAGGCGACCGCACCGGAATGACCCGTGCACTGGTTAATACTTTCCTGATGAAGAACGGGCTGCCCATTTATGCCGCCGGTTCGGGTTATCATGGAGATGTAACCGTATCGCAGGAGAAAAAAGACCGCGACGAACGCCTGCAACTGTTTGTCTGGGGAGAAGAAGACGTACAGCGCAGTGATACGAAAGACCCTACAATAGCCGATACCGGTGTCGTAGTGCATATGGAAAATTTCCGTATCATTTCAGATGCCGAACAAAACCGGGATATCACCGGATACCGTCCGCGCAAAGCTTACACATACGATTACGACCAGAACAGGAATGACGAATTGTTGGGAAGTAACGGTTGTGTTATTTTCAGGGCTACGGAAGCCTATCTGAACTATATGGAAGCATGCTATGAGAAAAACGGTTCGCTCGACGGCAAAGCGCAAGGGTATTGGAAAGCTATCCGCCGTCGTGCCGGTGTTGACGAAGATTTCTCAAAAACCATCAGTGCAACCAATCTGGGCAATGAAAATGACTTGGCTGTTTATTCCGGCGATCAGTTGGTGGATCCGACACTTTATAATATCCGTCGCGAACGTCGTTGCGAATTTAATGGCGAAGGCATGCGTTGGGACGACCTGATCCGGTGGCGTGCTTGGGATCAGTTGCTTACGAAGCCTTATATCATTGAAGGCGTGAACTTCTGGGATGCCGCTTACCTGAAATATACAAAAACTGTAGACGGTGTGGAAGTTTCGGCAGTAGTTGCCGACGGCACGACTGAGGCAAATGTTTCGCGGAAAGAAGATAGTAAATATTTGCGTCCGCTACGCAGAACCAGTATCAACAACCAGCTTTACGATGGGCTGACCTGGCGAAAGGCATTTTACCTCAGTCCGATCGGTTTGCAGGATATGCAGCTTGCCGTCACCAATCCGGAAGATATAAACACCACGGTAATGTATCAGAATCCGTATTGGCCGATGGCGCCTGGTAAAGCACTGGAATAATACTGAATATTTAAAGAGTACATACAGTTAACTGAATTGATGGTTAACAGGGTAGGGGAAGAGAGTTCGGGAGAATATTCTTCCCCTTTTTGATGAATCTCTATTTATTTCGACTTGCCTATGACTTTTGACGTGTTGAGTATCTTAACTATCTAAAGTTTTTCTGTTTTTTTTCTTCATTTATTCATATTGGAGTTACTGTGTTGATGATTAATGGTTTGTAGATGAATATAATGAAGGATATCATCCTGTAGCATCTATATAATTCAAATTTTCCATGTAATAAATGAATAAAGGGAAACTTTCTGTATACCAACAAAAGAGTAAGTCGTGTGTTGTAAGCATTTATCTTATTATTCTTTAGTTGAAAAGTCATGTCCAATTTCTTGTTTGTCATCTGTCGGATGCTTGTTCGACAGATATCAGATAAGCGTCCGACAGGTATCGAACAAGCGTTTGACGAATGACGGACAAGAACGGATACAGCACTTTGGGTCTAAAAGTATATCAGTCCCACCCTACCTATACACTAATAAAGAGATAAGATATACCTTTGGATTTGCCGGTATCCAATGGTTGTTCATGATGAAGTGATAGGGGAGAAATAGAGATGTTTACATCAATTCAATTACAAATTATATTGGATCCTTCATTGTATTCATTTTGTATTCTTTGATTTATAAACTCTATATGCTATAGATGAAGGAATGAATACAGAAAACGGAAAAACTTTTATTGAAGAGAGTCTGCAATCGGTTTTGTTTTATTTACTGGTATTAATGCACCTCTTATCGTCTTTCAAGAGGAGAAACAGGTACAACTAGTCATATTCATAGATGGTTCACTTCTTATCAAAAATGAGTGTTTGTTTATAGCAACTGGTTGTAACTGGCTCCCCTCTCGAGAGGGGGAAGGGGGTGTGTCATATTCCCGCCTATACAACCATCCTAATCAGAGTCACTAGACTATTACATGTTCATTTGCCGTCTGCTTCAGCTGACGGTTTACAAGTTGTTTCTCTCTTTTGGCTTCAGCCACATGTCTCTTAGATAGAAAACTGTAAGAAATGGGACTAAAGTCCAATGAGATAGATCCTTTACTAATCCGTCAGCTGAAGCAGACGGCAAATAAACCTGTAACAAGGCTTGTTTTATTGACTGGCTTTAACACACCCCCTACCCCCTCTCGAGAGGGGAGCCAGTTACAACCAGTCACTTAAATAGATAGCTTAAATATTTCTATATTGACTCAATCATCCCAAATTATTCAATATATCCGTTTTACCTTCCTGTACCAGGCGGTAGATCATTTCACCGAATAGAGTATTTACCCAGGCGAACCAGGAACGGGTGAACTTCTTTGGATCGTCTTTGTGGAATGATTCGTGCATGAAACCGGTGTCGCCGTCCGTATCACGGAGCATTTTTACACAGTGGCGTATTTCTTCGGTATCGTTAGTCGTGTTGCATCGCATGATGATACTCATCGGCCAGATAAAGTCGAAACCGATGTGCGGACCGCCGATACCTTCGCCTGCCTTGCCTTTATAGAAGTAGGGGTTCAGCGGGCTCAGAACCAGTTTGCGGGTATTCTGGTAGACCGGATCGTTCACATCGACACATCCCAGGTAAGGCATAGCCAGCAAACTGGGGACATTGGCGTCGTCCATGAAAACGTGGTTATAGAAACCGTCTGCTTCGAAGGCATATACCTTTCCGAATTCGGGGTGTTCTACAATACCGTATTTCTCGATGGCGGCAGCTACTTCGTCGGCCAATGAGTCGCACTGGCGGGCAAAGTCGTTATCTTTTTTGATGTCGCGCATCATCTCTGCCAACTGGCGGAGTGAAGTGACGGCAAACATATTCGACGGGATCAGGAAACCGAACAAAGTCGCATCATCAGACGGGCGGAAAGAAGAAACGATCAATCCGACAGGGTTTACCGGACTACCGTAACCGTCGTTCAGCAAGGTGTCTCCCTGGCGGTCTGTCTTACGGGAGAAGCGATACGGGCCGAGGCTGTCTTTGCGCTGCTGCTCGATAAATGTTTTATAAACCGATTTCATCGCTTTCTCCCATTCGGCATCGAAAGGAGAGGTGTCGCCGGTCTTTTTCCAGAAGTGGTAAGCCAGGCGGATGGGGTAACAGAGCGAGTCGATCTCCCATTTGCGTTCGTGAAGTTCCGGTTTCATTTCCGTACGATCGCTTTCCCATTCACTGCCTGTCGGGCCTTCGTTGAAACCGTTGGCGTACGGGTCGATGTTGATACACCAGGTCTGGCGGTTGATAACACCTGCCAGCATTGTCTTTACTTTCGGGTCTTCATTTGCAAAAATGATATGCGGAAAAACCTGTGCGGATGAGTCACGGAGCCACATCGCGTGGATATCACCTGTAAGGACGAATGTGTCAGGCTTGCCGTTTACCATTTTATGCTCACAGGTTGTGTCGAGTGTGTTTGGAAAACAGTTCTCAAACATCCAGGCCAGTTTCGGATCTTTCAGTTTGGCTTTTGTCGTCTGGATTGCCTTTTCGACGGCGGCAGAAGTAAACTGGCGTTTCTCCGGTGCCGGACGTTGGCAAGTGTACTGTAATGTGTTAGAAACGAGAGGTGCGCCCGGTGTAGCCGATTCTGCCAAATGAGCAAATGATTTTTGCCCGACCAACAGACCTGCCAGAGACAAACCTCCGGATTTTAGAAAGTTTCTACGTGTAGTCATGGGTTTATATATTTTATTTATTGAATGTTACTTGTTTCAGCAAAAAGCTCAATCATACAGGCATTGTCCAGCAGCCACTTGAACTTTTTGTTATCGGTCCCAGCCCAGTCATTCCCCAGGAATCGGTTCTCGTCACGGGTATATTCCCAGGCGTAATGGGCATTGTCCACCATTGTTCTGACATATGTATAATCGTTGTCTACCTCCGCCAAAGCAAGGAGACCGCGTAATAAAATGACATTGAACCATGGATTTGTGGGGTAAAAGTAAGCATCTTTTCCGTTAATCCCTGTACGTTTCCCTAAAAAATGCTTGTAAGCGCCTTTTGCAGTGTTCTTTGCGTCTGCCAGATAGATTTTGTCCGAGGTCGTCTGGTAAAGGAGTACGCCTGCCTGGATCATTTGTCCGCTGTTGTAGGTGAATTTGGCTTTACCGATTGTTTGATCGAGTCCGATGTTATCCCAATATACCGAATCGGCAGGGTCGCACAGGTTCTTCTTTGTCCAGTTATACGTTTCTATGGCCTGGTCGAGGTACTTTTGTTCTTTCGTCAGGTTATACAGTTTCATGCACAAAACGGTTGCCGGAGCATTGGAGCAGGTGTTTTTAGAAGTCTTTTTCTGTTCGCACCAATAGATGCCGCCTCCCAGCGCATCGTCCCATCCGCTGTATATATACTCGTGCAACTCTTTTGCTTTCAGGAGATATTGTTGGTCTTTGGTGAGGGCATACAAATCGCAGAAGTCGATGGTCAGCCAGTCATTATCATCGTAAAAGCGGTCGCTTTCACCATTGAATCTCGGATAGCTTTGATAACAGTGCGGAGTACGTGTATTATCCCAATACAGATCCAGTCCCGGGATAATACGTTTTTCCAGTATTTCCAGGTATTTCTTTTCTCCGGTAACGTCATAGAGGGAGATACATCCCGACAGCATACCGGAGTAAGGCCATAGGAAAGAGACTTCCTGGTTCTTTTTCTGTTCACTCCCTTCGGCAAGGTAAGTGACTTGATTTTCCGGGTTTACCGGATAGGTCTCGGAAAGAAGACCGTACTTTTCGACGTTATACTTTGTCAGAATGTTGGTTAATAAGGAATCAGCGATAGCTACATTTCTGTTTTCACCGGGAAGATGTTGTCCGGTGCACGCACAAAAACACAATACGAGCAGGCAACAATTAAGAATTGATTTAGTATTCATGGTCTACAATAATTGAATTAAGAATAAAAGATGCAAATATAATATTTTTCTTTAGTTATTGAATTATAAAAGAGGCAGACAAAACTAGAAATTGTTTTGAATTTATTGTTTGGTTCCAATATAGAAATAATTGAACTATCTGTTTAGTGACTGGTTGTAACTGGCTCCCCTCTTGAGAGGGGGTAGGGGGTGTGTTAAAGCCAGTTAATAAAACAAGCCTTGTTACAGGTTTATTTGCCGTCTGCTTCAGCTGACGGATTAGTAAAGGGTCTATTCCATTGGACTTTAGTCCCATTTCTTACAGTTTTCTATCTAGGAGAAATGTGGCTGAAGCCAAAAGAGAGAAACAACTTGTAAACCGTCAGCTGAAGCAAACGGCAAATGAACCTGTAATAGTCAAGTGACTCTGATTATGGTGGTTGTATGGCGGGGATATGACACACCCCCTGCCCCCTCTCCAGAGGGGAGCCAGGTACAACCAGTTGCTATAAACAAACATTCAAATTTGATAATAAATAAATCAAATAATAAATTCAATGCAGTTTCTAATCCGACCGGGGAATAGATCAGTGGCGTATTATATCTAATGACGTTAAGATGTTGATACCATATTTGTTGTCGGGCGAACTCCACCATTCCGTATCTCCGTTGGCACAACGGATGGCATAGCGGTTGTTATATTTCAACCGTTCGGAGCCATCAGGGATCCATAGACCTAGCCGGTATTTTCCTGTTTCCAGGTGTTCCGGAATAATAAATTGTCCTTTGATGGCATGAAGCAAAGGTTTACACTCCGGATCTTTGGGCTGGTATGGTTGGAAGTCGTGAACGTTCGTCTCCGTCAGAAATTCCGTGATCCGGTCCTGTTCATCGATCAGTACAAAATAAACGGGATGCTCATTGAATAAGGTGGAAAAGCCTCTGTTAATCAGGGAGAGGTCCAGTGAGATTTCTTTTCCGGCTGTCGGGATGCCGTTTATTTTGAGTTGTTGCAGTTCCAGTCGATAACCCAGATGATCTCGGATATAATCGAACACATTTCTTACGGCAGGACTTCCGTCCTGATTCTTAAAATAATTACCGGAGACAGGCATATGGTTTTCCGACAGGAATGATTCTTCCAGTGGAGTTTCTTTCCAGTACATCATTGAGTATTTGTCTTTAGTTCCTTTCTCCTTGTAATTATGGATAGCACTGAGCGAGGTGTAATGTTGCAGGAAAAGTTGCCTGGCGGTCGCTTTACCGTCGATAACCCATCCGGCTTCCGGGTTGTCGGGGTCTTCGTTCATGCTCCAGGTACCCCAGGGGAGCTCTCCGTCTACAACTAAATAAGGACTTTCTTCAACGATCTGGTTGAAGTAGGGAGTCCCTTCGTGCATGCCTCCGTCCCATTGATGAGGTTTTATTACGATAAAATCATCGTGGAAAGAGATTCGGTTGTATGATTGGTCTTCCTTGTTGATCAGGTTTTTATATTCGGGAACTCTTACCTGTACCATTCTGTTCTCCGGAGTCATCCAGACTATCTTTTCCAGGATGGTACGTTTGCTGTCGTTCGTTTTTTCCAGTCCGTGGAATGAACTGTGCCATTCGCCCCATGCGCCGATGAATCCGGCTTGAACAACTTGGATGACATCTGTGTTTTGTGCAAGGAATGGTTTCAGTTGTTCCATATGGCGGAGCACATCTTCCAGGGTAGGACCAGTTCCTGCCCTTCCCATAAAGGCGGTTTCATAAGCGAACCGCAACACAGCCTTTTTACCAGATTCCCTTAGTTTGTTGAAATAGGTGTCCATTGTGGCAAAAGCATCCTCCGACAGTTCCTTCCCGGCAAATCCGGTGAGATAAAAATAACTTTGGACCAAGCTGATACTGTCTGATGCATACATAGCGGATTCTGATTCTAAATGACTGGTTATATCAGGGAATTGTTTAGGATTCCAGACATCTTTCCGACCGGCAATATCGACTGCTATTTCTAACCGTAAACCTCTTTCCGGATTGTACAGACCTTCCTGTCCGGCAGGGTCGTCGGCATAGATGCCGCGGAAGGTGATTGTCTTTGCTTTTTCGTTGCCTTTATCCGGATTATTTCCGTGTATACTATTAGTAATGGAAAAGAATAACCCTGACAGGATAAGAATAAGGTATTTTTTTTGTTTCATGAGATATGATTTAAGAGAGAATAAGCCCTATACTAATAATATAACTAGTATAAGGCCTATCTGTTTTTATAATTAATCAGTTTTTACCATAAAGGATTCTGAACCAGAAGCCGACTTTTTTGTATTTCATCCTGTGGAATCGGATAAAGGTACATGGCACGTCTCCAGGCACGGTTTTCAAGAACAATGCGGTTGAAGAACGAATTGTTGGCTCCGATCGGTTGATCTTTGTATCCGTTCATATTCATCGAATAGAGAACGCTTTGATCTGCCTCTTCGCCTTCTCCGCAAATCATCCAGCGCCGGATATCGAAGTAGTGTTGTCCTTCCATAAACAGTTCCACAGTACGTTCGCGCTGAATCATTTTCCGTTGCAGTTCCTGATTGCCAATAATATTCTTTTTACCGGAAGCGGCAAGTTCTTTATAACCCGGAATGCCGGCACGTTGTCTTACCAAGTCCAGATATTTAATGATATTGGGATCGTTCGGATCGACTTCGTTACAAACTTCTGCATAGTACAGATAGAAATCTGCCAGACGGAAAAGGATAGAAGGACGTGCCCAGGCTCTTAAATAGTTTCCGGTAAACAGGATTTTACGGTTTTTGAATTTAGTAGGCAGATAGCCGGTACGAGGGTTATCGGCAGACGAGTTGTCGCTACCTTCCCCTTTGGCAAATCCGATTGTGTAATCGGGTCTTCCCACCGGCTGAATATGCCAGCTTTTGCCTTCATATCCTACGCCTGCATAGAAACGAGGTTCGCGGTTGGCATACATATTGAATACATTTGTATCTACCCGCTTGTTTTCGTTACATGGGTTGACAACATCGGTAAAACCATCTTCTTTATACATGCTACCCGGATCATCGATTGTTAACCCGTCTTTAACGAAGAAGGCATCCACTAAATTCTGAGAAACACCAAGATATCCCCACCCTGTGTAGCAGTCTCTGGGGTTGGTGTTCTGTTCCATAGTTGAACCGTTCCAAAGGTTGTCTCCGGTAGCCCACAATATTTCGTCATTGTAGTTCTGGAATAACTGATAAACAGATTCATCCGGATTGATGGTTCCATCTGTATTATATACGGTAAACAAGGTGTGTTTGTTTTGTTCCGCATTATTCAATAGATCTTCCAGACGGCTTTTAGCAGTAACCCATTTGTTGGCATCGTAGGAAGAAAATATTTTTTTACCATCGGTATTGGCAATATCCAGTGTCTCTTTGTAACCGCCATTGAATAGGGGAGAAGCTGCATATACCCAAAGTTTAGCTCTTAATGCTTTAGCAACGGTCATTGTCGGACGGACAATCTCGTTCAAATTGTACCGGTCGTTTCCGGTAGCTGACTGATTTTGGATAATCGTTTCGGGCAGATCACCGGATTCAATGACTTCTTTCAATAAGTTATCGATGTATTCAACAGTTTCATCCACGGAAGATCTGGCATAATCCAAGCCTTTGTCTTCCGGATCGGCTAATTCATCCAGGATAGGAACCGGGCCATACATTTCAAAGAGTGAAAAATAACTGTAAGCAATAAGGTATTTAGCCTCTGCTTTCATTCTCTTTACGTCTGCTTCAGTTAATTGAAATTGGTCGTTGATACCTCCTTTAGGATTTACTCTATCCAGGAAAATCTTAGCATCACGAATATACTGATATAACGGTGTCCAACGTTGGTATGGAGCATTGGCTGATGTAAAACCGGATATCATTTCACCCCAACCGGCAGCACTGATGGTTGTTTCTCCACACATGGATACCCAAACTCCGGAAAAGGCTCCGGCTCCGGGATAATTGTTGGTTTTATTTCTACCGATACTGGAATATTCTGAAATACAGTTGAACAGATTACCATGCCAACGACGCATGTAGTTGGGGTTATCAAAAACTTCATCTAAAGTCAGGTTTTCTGCCACTTCATCCGATACATCCAGATAATCACTACATCCTGTGAGGGCAAGAGTTAAAAAGCATGCAGAAGCTATTGATGTTATTTTATTTAAGAATTTCATATTTGTTGTTTTTAAAATGTGACTTCTAATCCAAGAGAATATGTGCTGCAGATAGGATATTTGGCACCTGAATTTGCACTACCTAATTCCGGATCCCAGTATTTGATGTGATCCCAGACTGCAACGTTATTTCCTTGCAAATAAACTCTCAAATTTTTCATACGGAGTTGCTTGAGTATTTTGTCATTGAACTGATAACCGATTTCGATGTTCTTCAGTCGAAGGAATCCAGCATTGCGATACCACCAGGTACTATTTTCCATATTATGGCTAAATGAATTGGTATGTAGACGCGGGAAAGTAACATCCTGGTTATTCGGGTTACCGGGCAGCCAGCGGTCTGTAATTTCTGTACGGGCCGAACCGTTGTCGATACCTTTCGTGAATGGGATCATTGCATAATTGTTTGCCAACATATTGGCCGACGTATGTGCTGTTCCCTGGAAGAAGACGCCGACAAAGAAACCTTTCCATTCTGCGTTTATCCCGAATCCATAGACGATTTCCGGTGTTGCCTGATAGAATTTGTGATCGTAAGTACGGTCATAAGAGTCGATGACACCATCGTTGTTCAAGTCTTTGTATTTGATATCACCGGGTGCTACATTGGCGGCAGGTACAGCTATACCGTCTTTCAACTTATAAGTCTGGGCTCCGTATTCGTTTGTTGTGATATTAAAATCATCCGGTGTATAAAGACCTTCTGCGATATACAGTAATGGTTTGTCGATGGAGTTTCCTGTATATGTCTGATAATCGTATTTCTGAGGAATCTCATCGCGTTCAAGGATCTTATTTTTTGCATAAGTCAAGTTGCCTCGAGCGGAGAGATCTACATTCCCTACTTTCTGTTTTAGTACAAGATTGGCATCAACTCCCTGGTTTCTAACGACACCGAAATTCTGGTACGGTTTTACTCGGAGACCGGAAACGTTTGAAACAGTTTGTCTTTGCAACAAGATATCGCTACGGCGGTTATAAAAATAATCGGCACTGAAGTCGACACGTCCTCTGAATAATCCTAAGTCGAGACCTAGATTCAGTTTTTTTTCAATTTCCCATGACAGGTTAGGCATGGCAAAACTACCTTCTGCAATACCGTTGCCCGGAGAGTTACCTGTACCGCCATTAGCTCCTGGCGTTAATCCGAAGCTATAACTGCCAAGACCAGTATTGATACTTTCTCTATAAGGGAAACGTGTATCTTCCCCAATGTTATCATTACCGGTTATACCATAAGAAGCTCTCAGCTTCAGTTTACTGATATAATCTTCTACTCCTCTCATGAACTTTTCATGGCTGACGAACCAGGCTGCACCTACGGCTGGGAAAATACCCCATCTGTGGCCTTGTGCAAAGTTTTCACTACCGGTCATACCCATACTGGCTTCCAGCATGTACCGGTCGTTGTATCCATAAGTTGCACGGGCAACAACGCTCTGTTTGCGGTAGGGTAAAAGTTGTAAACCCTCTTTGTTTTGATATTGCGTTTCTTTTTGCATATACAATATCATACCGGTTACATCATGCATCTTGTTGAAAGAACGCTGATAATCTAATGATGCTTCCATGTAGATCTTTTTCGTACCATCAGTCGAGGATTTGTAAGGATTGCTCAAGGCAGAACTTTCTTTGATCGTTTTTTTATTGAGTGTCCCGTCTTCATTTCGACCTAATGTAAAAAACGTTTGCGGGGTTTTTGATCTCTTCATGGTTGAAGAGAAGTCGGCATCAAAACTGACAGAACCTTTCACTGATAATCCTTCTGTGATGAATTTAAGATCTTGCTTTAATGTGACTTTTGTTTGTAAGAAAGCACTCCATGTTTTGCTGTATCCGCTATTATTCAACATGTTGTATGGCTGATATTCAACACCGTATCCGGGAGCTCCATGGTCCGAGGCAGTATCGTCGGAATAGTACATCGGAATAACATGTACAGGGAAGTGGCTGATATAATTGAAGATTTCATCCGAAGTATATCCCGGTTGATTTTTCTTCAAGTACTGTCCACTCATATCGATAGATAGTTGAGTCGTTTTTGTCAGGTCCATATCCACGTTGGAACGCAAGTTGAAACGTTGTAATCCGATATTGGCATTGTAATCCTCTTTAGGAGTAGAATCGAAGATACCGTCTTCTGAATAGTAAGCTCCGGAAGCAAAAAAGCGTACTTTCTCGGAACCTCCTCTGAAGTTTACCGTATATCTCTGACTTTGTGTATGATCCTGAAGTAAATCATACCAGTTTACAGAAGGATATAAATCCCTGTCTATACCGGTTCTGTATTTTTCAAGTGTTTCGTCGGTAAATTGAGGATTGAAATACTCTTTGTTCGGATTACCCTGGTCATTCCATAATGCTTCATTATATAATGACAGATAATCATAAGAATTTAATGTTTCAGGCATGCGTGTCGGACTGACAATACTGTATTGTGCACTGAAGTTGACAGATGTCTTTTGGGCTTTACCGCGTTTGGAAGTAATCAATACAACACCATTCGCACCTTCTGCACCATAAACGGCAGTAGCGGCAGCATCCTTTAAAACGGTGAAACTCTCGATTTCGTCTACGTCGATATCGTCCATGCTTCTGGGAACACCGTCTACTAATACTAAAGCAGAGGTACCGCCGGCATATGAACTCTGTCCGCGAATATAGAATGCAGCTGCATCGTTACCCGGCTCACCGCTTCTTTGTACGGCAATTACACCGGCAATTTGTCCGGCCAACGTGTTGCGCAGGTTACGTTGTTTTACATTTAACTCAGCCGGTCCGATCGTGTTCAATGAAGAAACTACGCTCTCTTTTTTCTGTTGGCCGTAACCGATTACAACCACGTCTTCCAGACCTACGGAGGCTTCCATCATGCGAATGTTGATGTTAGCTTCGCCTTTGTAGGTTTTTTCTTCCGTATTAAATCCGATATATCAGTCGTAACACCGTGGGTGGTACCTTTGATAGTAACTGTTGCACCGATAACCGGATTACCATCAGCATCAGTCAATAAACCGGTAACGGTTTTTTTTGCTGGTTGGTACTTAGTACTCCGGTGTTTTCTTTTGTCTGTGATTTTTTGACAATGATCTGTCGACCTTTTATAGAATAGGTGTCGTTTGTTCCGGCAAAGATTTCATGAAGAATTGTCTGAACCGGTTGATCGTTCAGGTCTATGGATACTTTTCTGTCCAGATCGATTTTGGTACCCTGGTAGATAAAAATGAATTCACTGTTCTTTTCGATATAGGAAAATACATCCCGTACCGTTTTGTTGTTCATTTTTACAGTTAAATAAACTTGTGCCGAATAATTTTCGGTTAAATTTGCTGCTGTTTCTGCTGCAGTGCATAATAAACAGCCACTTAAACAAATACTTTTTAGATAATTAAATCTTTTAGATTTGATACTCTTTTGTTTTTTCATACATTTGTGTGTATTTTTTAGTAACGAACTAGATTAATACTTTCCTGAGCCAGGCAATATGACGGTATTGTCTGGCTTTTTCAGTATCATATACTTTTCTCTCTTGAGGGGGGAGATGTGGAATTTCCCTTTTCATTTCGTGTGTTTATTTCATAAGCAAATATATTTTAGGTTAAACAATCATTTATTGAAAGATCCGGATACTCCCGTCCGGCTCGGTTTTATATTTAATATCCAGTAACTCTGTAAGAATATCTAAAGAGTTATTTATGCCACTCTTTAAATCCAGTTTTCCTGAAACCGGATATGAGGCTATGGATGGTTCGCATTCGATATGAACACCATAATAGCGTGATAAACGTGTGAATACATCTCCGGCGCGATGCTCTGCAAACAGCATGATATAATCTTTCCATGAAATGTATTCATTTACGTCCACGATGCTAACTGTTGATTCTCCGTGGGCAATAGCGATTTTCTCATTGGGTCTGATCGTGGTTTTCTGAATGTTGTTATCCACTTCCACTTTACCTTCTACCAGTACGACGGATGCTATAGCGTCGTCTTTGTAGGCGGACACATTAAACGTTGTTCCCAATACTTTTACATCGAAATCCTTCGTCTTAACAAAGAAAGGACGTTTAGGGTCTTTAGCGACCTCCAGGTAAACCTCTCCTTCTACAAGAATTTCTCTTTTGTCTTTATCAAAGTCGGAAGGATAAATAACATGACTTCCGGAATTGATATACATAGATGTTCCGTCTGAAAAGGTTATGGTGGCCCTTTTCCCTTTCGGGACAATAATGTGGTTTAGTTTTTCTTTGTGACGGACAGGATTTTCTTTAGCAACATCTTCTTTGTTTACCTGTAGTGTACCATTTTTTTTGTATTCCAGAGAAGCTTCGTTGGAGAGTTTCATCCGGTCGTTTTGGGTGATCAGGGTGATCTCTTTATCTTGATGAGGTATACTATCGTTCAGTAAAGATGTTGCCAGCATATCCCAGTCGTAGGAGTTTGGCGAATATAGAAAGTTGATTGATAAGGCTGCTATCAATAACGATGCGGCAACAGAAGCAGCGTAAAGCCATAGTTTTCTTCGTTTGTGTTGTATCTGATAGCTGTTTTTCAGATCATCCAGAGATTGTTCGATTCTTTGCAGGTCAATCTTTTCGGTTTCCTGTATATGATCGATCAATGCCTGTCCGGCCTTTTTGAAAGAAGTTTTCCGTATGTTTTTTTCTGCTTTGTTCATCCTTTTTTCGTTGTCTCTCTATTATAAATACGGCGAAATAGGGAAAAGGTACTTGTAAGAAACCGAAAAAAGTTATTTTTTATTCAGGAAAAACATTTTACGTAATTGTACGAGTGACTGGGATAGTCTGTTTTTGCTAGATTGATAGTTGATATTCAATATGTCAGCAATTTCTTTGTGAGAGATACCTTTGATATAAAAAAGATATAATATTTCTTTTTGTTTGGCAGAAAGTTCCTGATAAGCCAACGACAGATTGCTTATATCTTCTTTAAGGGCAGATTCTTCTTCTGTTGTAGTGTGATATACTTCCGGTATTTCGTCAATGAAGATGAAATCATTGTGTTTTTCTTCTTTTTCAAGACTGTCCAGCAGATTGTTGCGGAAGGCTTTAAGTAAATATCCTTTTACAGAGGGTGTGTCTGATAAGTTTCGTGATTTAGACATTAGTTTTATAAACAAATTCTGAATACAGTCTTGTACCAGATCCTGATTGGCAGAAAGTCTGCATCCGTAATTCAAAAGTAATGGATAGTATCGTCTGTATATCTGTTCAAGGGCTTCTTTGTCCCCTTTCAGATAAAGTGACCATAGTATTTCGTCAGACAATTTTTCCATTAATGGGTGTTTGAATTGTATAAAACTATATGGATAAAATTAAAAAATATTCTCGTATCTCGTCTGCAAATGTATGATATTTTTGTGGATAGGGTAATATTATTTCATTGTTTTCAAAAGAAAGAGGTTGATCAAAAATATCAGGCGGGATATCTTTGATCAACCTCTTTTGTCGTATTTGGTTTTAGCTATCGGTTAAAATTCAGCCGGTAGCAAAGGCCAGTTCGTGTCTTTTGTATGGACTTGCTCCATTAATGTTTTCAACTCGGCAAACTTTTCAGGATTGCGGTCGATCATGTTGTGTACTTCCGAAGGGTCGGCAGCGATATTATACAACTCATATTTCGGTGATTTCTGGATATCCAATAGGATCAGTTTCCAGTTTCCCCGGATGATGGCCTGGCGTCCGTTCATTTCGTGGAATTCAAAGTAGAAGTAATCGTGTTGCTTCTGCCCTTTTTCTCCTTTTAATGTAGGCAGGATACTGATACCGTCGCATTCCGGAGTTTTCTTAGTATGGATGACTTCGGCAAAAGTAGGCATCATATCCCAGAAAGCACAAGGCTGGTGGGAGATCGTTCCTTCTTCTATTTGTCCGGGCCATGCAGCGATCATCGGTACACGGATGCCTCCTTCATATAAATCCCGTTTGATGCCGCGGTAGATGCCATTGCTGTTAAAGAATTCAGGGTCGGCTCCTCCTTCACGGTGCGGTCCGTTATCGCTGGTGAAGATGATGAGTGTATTATCATATAACCCCAGTTCCTTCAGTTTGGTAACGATCTGCCCTACATATACATCGTAGCGGTAAACCATTGCTGCGAATGTGGCATGCGGGTATACCTGGGAACAATAGCCACCTTTGCGGAACATAGGCCCTGAATCGGTACCGTGATGAGGCTGTTCCGGATACATTCCTCTGAATTTCTGTATAATACTGTCTTCCGGTACCAATAATTCGGCATGGGGTAAGACATAAGGGATGAAGAGGAAGAAAGGCTCTTCTTTATTATCCTCTATGAATTTCAGGGCATGTTTGTGGATCTCGTCCTGGGAATAAGTACCATAGGCTCCGTTTGCATTTTCAGGATAATCAATTCGTTTATCGTTATCCCACATATGGTCGGGATAATAGTTGTGTGCAAGAAGCTGGCTGTTGTATCCGAAGAACGTATCGACGAATTGCTTGTTCGGATCACCGGTGCTGCCAACTTCTCCCAGTCCCCATTTCCCGAAAGCTCCGGTTTTGTAACCGGCCTCTTTGAATATTTTGAAGATGGTGTTGGTGCCGGTAGGAAGGGCTACTTCATAATCAGGGTTTACGCTGGAGTTGCCGCGGATGCAGGTGTTTCCGGTATGCATTCCGGTTACCAGGCTGCAACGGGAAGGGGCGCTGACGGTCGTTCCTGAATAACATTGGGTGAAACGTATGCCCCGCTGTGCCAGTTCGTCTATATTAGGTGTCTGGAATTTTTCCTGTCCGTAACAACTCAGGTCGCCGTAACCAAGGTCATCAGCCAGGATGAATACGACATTTGTTTTCTCTTTGGCTGAAAGGGATATTGCACTGCTCCCGGCGGTGAGCAGGTAGATACTGTAAAGTGAAATATTTCTTTTCATGGAATTAAGTGGGAATTTAAAAGGCTGTTTCAAAACGAAGGTTTCAAAAACAGCCTTTTATAATTAATAATGGAATTGTTTATTCAGCATTGGAACGCGGATAACCTTCATTCTGATCCATATTCTGGTTCAGCAACAACTCATTGCTGGGTAGTGGGAACAGATAATGGCGGTCTACCCATCCTACAGGTTTGCTGAAGAATACGATACGACCTTCGTCGCCATTGCGGTCAAGTTTCAGTTTGAAGTTTGACGGATTGGCAGAATCACCCATGTGACGTTCGTCTTCCAGGTCTGATTTCTTCAGATAAACGCCGAATTGCTGTTTATTCATATATTCTGCCTTTTTCCAACGGCGCAGGTCATCGTAACGGTATCCTTCGAACATCAGTTCGACACGGCGTTCACGACGGATTTCCCACAGAACCGGATCGACCGACTGGTCTCTTTTCGGATCGAAAGAAGCATTGATCTCGCTTACTTTCATATCCGCCACATGAGCACGTTTACGTAAAACGTTGATGGTGGCATCTGCAATTCCCTGGTTGAACTGTCCTAACTCCCAGGCAACTTCTGCATGGTTAACCATCACCTCTCCCATGCGGAACAACGGGAAGTCGGTAGAGTTCACGCTACCCGCGGAGTTTACCGGAGTAACCGTATTATAATATTTCCATACATAGTAACCGCCATAAGAAGTCATGAATCCCTGTCCCATATTATAAGAGTTTTCACGGAAATGGGGAACTTCGCGTAATATCTGGCCAGCCCACTGTAATGCCGGAAGCGTTTTAGTAGAACCGCCTGTGTTCGAGATTTGTGCCATCAGGTCTATAAATTCTTTATCCCGGGGATCATCTGTATTGGTAACTTTCGACATATCCATATTCGTTGCCGTCGGGCTGTTTACCTTATACGGAGGACATACATTGAAATATAAACGATAATCCCTGTTGCGGAATTCTGTGTAAACATCTGCATCACCGGTTTCTTTGTTTCCTCCGAACATTTCGCTGGTATAAATAGGTTTACCATCCTGGCAAAGATAAGCGGCGACACCGTCCGAGCTGATTTCCGAATAATGGGAAGATGTTCTCACGTAGCGTGTCATATTGTGTCCTTTTCCGTCTGACAGGAAATTCTTGTAAAGCAATATACCTGTCATTCCCTGTAATTCTTCAGAATTGAACAGTTCGTCATAATGATTATGTACGGTCGGATGAGCATTGATCAACTCTGTCGAAGCCTTGTAACTTGCCTGTAAATAGGTCATGCCGTCAGAAATGTTGTGGTATTTCTGCCAGGTTCCTTCGAACAAACCGAAACGGGAGATCAGGGCACAAACGACTTCGCGGTTGATTGTGTTTTCACCGTCACCGTCGGGATTTATATTTTCCTTAGCGTATTCCAGCATTTCCAATACTTTGGCTGCCAGTTCCGTACGGGGAGTCCTTTTGGCATATAATACTTCCGTATCTGTATCTTTCAAGGCATTTTCTACCCATATGGCACTTCCGTAGTAAGCGATCAGTCGGTAATATTCGTTTGCTTTGAAGAAATAACCGAGACTGCGCCAGTGGGCTTTCTCCGTTTCGTTCATCTGGGAATTATCCAGATTGTCCAGCATGATGTTGATGGCACGGATACGTTCGTAAGGTTTACTGTAAGCGTCGTCCGTACTGGGAACAGTTACTTTTTCAGGCCATACCCATTGGTTCTCACTTCCCGGATTTCCATAGAAACCATTATCCGAATAGCTGTCGAAGATATATTTTTCGTTAGGACCGCCTTTTATTGCTGTCGGACCGGCATAAGCAGTCAGATACGTATAAAACTTCCAGGAGTATGTCTTGAAATTGTCGTAGCTTACGAATACTGTTTCTTCCGTCTGCTTGTCGAGCGGAAGTCTTTCCAGGTAGTCGTTGTTCAGGCATGACTGGAAAAGAGTGGTACCTATTGCCAGGAAACTTATTAATAACTTTTTCATATATAGTGAATCTCCTTTACTTTAGAATGTAACATTAATACCAAAAGAAAATTGTCTCATCAACGGGTAGGACCAGCCGGATGCTTTAGAGTCGCCTTCGATATTGGCGTTTACTTTGTTGCTGCCCGGTGTCATACTGTATGAATCGGGATAGTATCCTTCCGGCAGGTGATGCCATGTGAAAAGGTTTTCACCGCTGAAGAATATTCTCAGCTTCTGAAGGTATAGCTTATTGCAAAGATCTGCCGGCAGATTGTAACCTATGGTCAGGTTCTTTAAGCGGACATACGAACCGTCTTCCAGATATTTAGTCTGGCGTTTGCTGTTGTAACTGTTGTTGCCGCCTTCTCCGTATACTCTCGGATAATATGCGTTGGTGTTTTCTTCTGTCCAGTAATCTGTCTGATAGTCAAATACGGAGGTGACGAACTGTCCGTTGGGTGCCCATAAGTCTCCAACCCATAAGTCACGTTTGCCTACTCCGGTGAAGAATAAAGACAGGTCGAAGTCTTTGTAAGAGATACCGGCATTGATACCATACTGGAAGCGAGGAGTGCTGTTTCCGATTTTGCGCAGGTCGCCCGGGTTATTTTCCGAGTTGTCACCGTCGCTGATTTTGCCATCGCCGTCGAAGTCTTTGTAAAGAATGTCGCCCGGTTTTACATTATCCCTGTTCTGTCCCAGGAAAACGGGAACGTCGTCTTTCAGTTTTCCGTCAACGAAATCATTTTCCGTATAGAAACGGTCGGTTGTATAACCCCATATTTCACCGAATTCCATGCCTTCGCGATAATACATTTTTTCGATGTTATTGTCCGAGGCATCCTTATAAGTCAACAGGTTGTCGTCATTGCTGTATTTGGTGATCTTTGAACGGGAATCATACAGGTTCAAACCGATGTTGTAACGGATATATTTTCCGATCTTGTCGTTCCATGTGATTGCCAATTCCCAACCTTTACTACGCATATCGGCAGCATTCACTTTTGGGGCTGAAGCTCCCAGTACGCCTGGCAGCGGTTTGGCTGCGGTAAGCATATCTTTCGTATCACGCTGGTACCAATCGAAAACAATGCCCAGGCGGTTGAGCAGATTCAGGTCGACGCCAATGTCCAATGTGTTAACTGTTTCCCAGGTAAATGAAGAACTAACCAGTCCCGGAACACCTAAGGTCGTTACATATTTGTCTGTTCCCGGTAAGATCCAGTTGTAGTCATTCTTAGCATCGATAGTCGGTAGGTAAGCGTAATAATCTACATTCTGATTACCGATGCTACCCCATGATGCTCTTAGTTTCAGATTGTTCATCCAATCTTTTGTATCTTCCATGAAAGATTCTTCCGAAATACGCCATCCGGCAGAGAAAGAAGGGAAGAAACCGAAGCGGTCGTTTTTCGGGAAGCGGGATGAACCGTCGTAACGTCCGTTTGCCTCCACCAGGTATCTGCCTTTGTAAGAGTAGTTCACACGATAGAATAAACTTCTGAGGGCATATTCTTTAAAGCTGTCTTCTGAGGTGATCGTTCCGGTTGACTGCGAGATAGAAGGCAATCCCTGGTTGATCGGGTCTTCACGGGTCGCTTTCAGTGATTCGTAGTACCAGTTTTCCTGGTTGTAACCACCCATTACGGAGAAAGAATGATCGTCGATATCTTTTGAATAAGTCGCAAAGATGTTGATAGCATTGGTGGTTTCAAAGAACTGTTTCATCTGGTACTTTGAATTTGTATATGTATCTTTCTTTTCTCCTGTTACCGGGGCGATGTATTTATAGATTTCATTGAATTGCTTTTCTGATCCCCAGTTACGGTTGAAGCTGTATTCGCCGATGATATCCAGTCCTTCAAGCGGTTTAACCATTACACGGCCCAGGATACGGGTGTTGTTTGCCCGGTTGATCTTGGGAGAAGCCAGTCTCAGCAGATTGGATGGTGTTCCGTAAGGAAGTAATTCGTCGTCATCTTCGGTTGCATAGCCGTATCCCAGCGGACACATACTCGGCATGCTGCTGGCAAACGACCAGATAGCGTTTTCTCCATGTTCAGAAGTACCGGATTGTGCTGTCGATGTCTTGGAGTCCGTATAACGGAAATCAGCCTGCAATGTCAGCCATTTGTTTGCATCCATACTAACGAAAGCAGATGCGTTATAACGTTTATATGAGTCTTTGTCTGTAACCAGTATACCGTCTTCATCCACCATACCGAATGATACGCGGTAAGTCGCTTTACTGCTACCGCCTGTTACAGAGACATTGTGCTGTTGCTGGAAACCGAAGTTATCCACCATATCGTCAATCACATCTGTTTCAGCCAGGTTGTAACGTACGCCGTCTGCATAAACATAACCGTCCTTGTGTTGTCCGTTCCTGTATTCATTCAGGTATCCCAACCATTGTTCGGTGTCCTGTCCCCCGTAGTAACGTTTCAGTCCCATATTGGCATACGTTTGTACGGTCGTGTACGGGTCAACTTTATTAGGCATGGTAGCAGGGGTGGAAAAGGAGAAGTTATTATTATAACTTACACGCATCGGCGTATCTTTTTTTCCTTGTTTGGTGGTAATCAGGATTACACCGAATGCAGCACGGGCTCCGTAGATAGCAGAAGCAGCAGCATCTTTCAGGGTGGTTACGCTTTCGATATCATTCGGGTCCAGCAAGTCGATGTCCATCGGAACGTTATCGACCAATACCAGCGGTGCGCCGTTTGTATCGTCGTTGATACTGGTTGCACCACGTACGTTCATATTGATAGTCGTACCGGGTTTACCGTTGTTGCGGCTTACCTGCAAACCTGGGATTGCTCCTTCCAGTGCCTGTGCCGTGTTGCCGACGGGGCGGTTACCCACTACGTCTTCCATTTTAACGGTTGTGATCGCGCCGGTCAGGTTTACCTTTTTCTGGGCACCGTAACCTACCACCACCACTTCGTCCAATGCCTGGCTGTCTTCTTCCAGGATTACGTTGAGGGTCGATTCGTTACCTACTTTAATTTCTTTCGTATTGTAACCGATAAAAGAAACCTGAAGGATAGCTCCGGGTTGTACGGTCAGTGAAAATTGGCCGTTCACATCGGTGATCGTTCCGTTGGTAGTCCCTTTTTCGACAATGTTGGCACCAATAACTTCCAGTCCGCTTTTATCTTTGATAACTCCGGTTACAGTCTTTCCTGTCTGTTGGGATTGAGCGGTCGAATTTATTTCGGAAGTGTTTTTTTTCATAGAAAGCACAATGTGCTTACCTTCCATTTCGTAGGTAATGTTTGTGCCGTTGAAGAGTTCCGACAATACTTTGTCAACTGTCTTTTCTTTCGCTTTAACAGAAGCCGTACGGCTGACATTTACATTATTCTTGTTGTAAATGAACAAATAATCGGTCTGTGATTCGATTGAATTTAAAATTTTACTGACTGCCACGTTATTCTCGTTCAGAGTTACCCTGGCGTTCTGAGAACTTACATTTCCTGCAATACCAGTGAATGCGCAACTCAGCAGAAGGAATGTTGATAATTTCATAATCCGTCCCAAATGGTTTGATTTATACTTTTTAGGTACAAAAAGGGTTTGACAAAGAAAATTTATCATAACTTTGTGTGGATTTAAATGTTAATAATGAGATAATTAATCGATGTTGTCTCTGATTAGCTTTCGGCCGGGGGATGTGGGGACATCTTCCGGCTTTGCTTTTTTTTCTTATGGGTCTCTGTTCATGGTGTATTGATTTTAAGATGTAACATATTTATATGATTGTAATTGTATTCAAGTCATCGTCTCTTATATATTTGAATGAGACGTCTTTCTGAAGAACTCTCAATGCATATTCTATACCGTCGGTTTGCCTGAACTTTCCGGTGCAGCGGTATTTCGATACGCTGTTATTTTTTATGAAGATGTCGATGCCGTAATAAACAGAGAATTTTTTCATCAGACTGTCGAATGGTTCGTCATCCAGGCAGATCAATCCTTCTCTCCAGCGCAGATGTTCCATATTATTGATCGTATCTTTTCGCAACGTACCGTTTATTTCTGTTACTTTCTCATGGGGAGTGAGTGAAACATGCTCAGTATTGTTGGATGAGAAAACTTCGACTGCACCTTCCAGCAGGGAGGTTTCGAATGCACTCAGTTTATTCTGATAGGCGGAGATATTGAAAGTTGTTCCTAATACTTTGATATCATACTTGTGTGTTTTTACGATAAAGGGTGCCTTTTCATTTTTCGTTACCTCAAAATAGCCTTCACCATCCAGTATGACTTCGCGCTTCTTTTTCCCGAATGAAGTGGGATAGGTTAGTTTTGATTTGGAGTTGAGCCAGACCCGTGTGCCGTCTTCAAGCACCAACTCTACACGCTGGCCGGCGGGAACCATAACGGCTTGTAATCCCCCGGCTTCTTTATTGCCGGAGATAATCCAGATCCAGGAGAGAGCAAACAGTAGAGCGACAGAAGCGGCGATGCTCGCTACTTTCCAAAGAATAAATGATTTATTCTGAACTGAGAATGCTGTCGCGTTCTCAGTAGGCTTTGTATAATGTATTAATAGCGCATTCCAGATTTTGCGCTCTTCCAGATACTCCCGGTAATTGTCACCGGAAGCTTCCGCCCAATCCATGATCAGTTTTTCTTCCTGGGGGGAAGTTTCGCCTCTGAAATATTTATGTAGTAATTCTTTTTCCATTCTTTCGTATTGATTCAGGTTCCCGTTCAGGGTCCTTTCATACTAATAACACCCCATTCCCGGATTACCCTAACGAAAAAAGAAAAAAAATTACATCTTTTCAGATCTGCGCTGATCACAGATCGGCGAAAGCATGCAAAATATATGTGTGTTTAACTTGGGAATCAATGTCTTATTTGAAATAACTATGTTCCTTGACTACGGCTCCTTTGTCATCGAAATAAACTTTCATTTCTTTTCCTTCGCGTGTCACCAGGATAACTTTGTATTTAACATAAGTGCTGTTATTCGACACGTAAACGGATTTTATCAGACAATCTTGATAGACATTGTTTACACCCTCCTGAAGTATCTGGGGGATATTCGTAACGTCTATTTCATAAAACTTATCCTGTTTTTCTACCTGTGTTTTGTTGTCCGGTGCGTTTTGTGCCTGAAGCTGTGACGTAAAAGCGGTGCACATGGCAATCGCTGTCATTAAAATAATCTTTTTCATACTTTCTTTTTTGCCTTAAAACTAAAAACCTAAATTTACCTATTGCCCCATATTCTTCAATTTCCGTGCCAAAAAGATGATATGAACTATTCTTTCAGGTAACATGTTCTAAATGGGCAGGTTAATTTTTTATTGATTAACCGGGGTAAAAAGAAGTAAATCCGTCAGGTGGGGAATTTCTCCATACTTGTGTGGATTTTTCTACAAGAAGAAGTACCTTCTGCAGGGCGACCGCACCAAAATTCCTCTAAAAAGTTTATCATTGCAAAATGAATACCTCTAATTATTTTTCAGAAGTGACAGATCCTCGTGTAACAGGTCGCTGTCTACATTTGTTGTCAGATA